>JAYWCR010000062.1:0-20971 GCA_043780395.1 Sphingobacteriales bacterium | reverse complement strand
CGTTATGATGGAGTCCACTTCGGTTACCGGAGTACCCTTGCCCATGACCTTGAAAGTACCTATAAAAAAAGCAGGTCTGAAGGCTTTGGCAAGGAAGTCAAAAGAAGAATTATGCTTGGAACATTTGTTTTAAGCGCAGGGTTCTACGATGCTTACTACGGAAAAGCACAGAAAGTGCGTCGCCTGATTCAGCAGTCCACGCAGGAAATATTTGATCAGTACGATTTTATTATTACGCCTTCAAGCCCTACCACCGCATTTGGTATCGGCGAAAAGATTGAGGATCCTATTGTCATGTATCTTGCAGATATATTCAATGTGCAGGCGTCCCTTGCAGGTATTCCTGCGATCTCACTTCCTTTATTCCGGCATCCCGACTCTCTGGCATTCGGAATTCAGCTCATGGCAGCCAAGTTTGATGAGGCTAACCTTCTATCCTTTTCACTGCACTTAACCCGCATGTCTCTTACTCACTCCGAGGCATAAAGTGCTGGTAATGAAACAAACCCGTTACCAATGCCGTAATTAGGTTAACTTTATTGCTATATTTAATTTTCTGTGCAGATCGGAAGATCGCTGTACTTTTTAAATACGTGTTTTCGTTTATAGCGACCGTAGTATATTGTTACCCGAGGGGCGCAATAGATTTGGATCTAAATAAGAATAAATGAAGAAACTTATTTTATTAATGCTGTTTTTAACATATTCAGCCTATTCATTCGGAATCATCAGGTCGAATGATCCTGATTCATTAAGCCTGAAAAAAAGTAATGCTGTTGCTTCTCATTTTCAAAAGGCGCCGGTTAAAAGCTTAAAACCACTTCAGGTACGTACCCCGGCTGACACTATCAGTGCAAGCGTGACCAAAGCCATTACATCAATCAATGATACTTCACTGGTTCTGGCAGAAGACATTCCAATGCCTGTAAACGAATTAAGTGTATTCGAAAATGAACTCTACCATAAGCGGCTTGATTCCCTCCAGAAAGAAATTCCATTAAATTATAATGAGTTTGTCCAGTCGTACATAAATCTTTATGCCTATCATCGCCGCAAACTGGTTGAAAAGTTAATGGGAGAAGGGTCTTATTACTTTCCGATCTTTGAAAAGGCCCTTAAACAGGCGGGTGTTCCCGAGCAGTTGAAATATCTGCCTATCATTGAATCAAATCTGAATCCTTTTGCGCTTTCAAAAGTTGGGGCCAGTGGCCTCTGGCAGTTTATGTATACTACTGGGAGAGGATATGGCCTGCAGATCAATAGTTATCTTGATGAGCGTCTGAACCCGGTTAAAGCAAGTATTGCTGCAGCGCGCTATTTTAAAGATAGTTATACCCGTTATGGAGACTGGCTGCTGGTCATCGCTTCATATAACTGTGGTGCAGGGAATGTCGACAGGGCAATTAAAAGATCAGGCGGTGCGCATGATTTCTGGTCCATTAAAAAATACCTGCCTAAAGAGACACGCAGTTATGTGCCTGCCTTCATTGCTGCTGCCTATATTCTAAGTTATGCCAGGCTTCATGGTCTGCATTCCCAGAAGCCTGATTTTTCAGTGATAAATGATTCTGTATCCATAAGTACTAAAGTAGCATTGAATGATATTGCAGCAGGCCTGAATGTCAATCGTGATGAACTTAGAAAGCTTAATCCTCAATACCGCAGAGGCATTATAACCGGAACCGAGGATGAGCCTCTTCCCCTGATCATTCCGCATGAAAAACTCAAGTTATTTCTTACCATGCATGACAGGATCCAGGAACTGCCAGGGCCCTCTGTTTTTCAGGTTGGATATGAAACAAAGGCCACTGTAGTCAGCAGGCCTGAATTCTCAAGCCATAAAGTAACGCATGGAGAGACACTTTCGGGTATTGCATCCAGGTATGACTGTACAGTTCAGGATCTACGGGTATGGAACCATTTACACCGCCTTGCAGTTACACCGGGTCAGCATCTGAAAGTCCGCTCCATGGCCAGGTCGACCAGAAATGAACGGCATCATCATCGGTTGCATCATAGAAGAATCATGCAGACCTGATTTCTCTTACACGAATACCTTTTAAATCATTCATATAGAATTAAAATGCCATTCGTTTAATCACGGGAGGCATTTTATTTTTAAATTTGGTTTCATCCCTTTAATATATGAGTTCACCGGATAAAAAACAGGAGGCTTTAGACTATCATTCCCAGGGCCGCCCGGGAAAAATTGAAGTAGTTCCTACCAAGCCCTATAGTACCCAGCGTGATCTTTCACTTGCTTATTCACCTGGGGTGGCTGTTCCCTGTCTCCGCATTGCAGACAACCCGGAAGACGCTTATAAGTATACTGCTAAAGGCAACCTTGTAGCAGTCATAAGTAACGGGACAGCGGTGCTGGGACTTGGCAATATTGGAGCTCAGGCATCCAAGCCAGTGATGGAGGGGAAAGGATTGTTGTTCAAGATCTTTGCTGATATAGATGTATTTGACATTGAGCTTGATATTACAGATGTGGATGAATTTGTCCGTACTGTAAAGGCGCTGGAACCTACTTTCGGAGGAGTAAACCTCGAGGATATCAAGGCTCCTGAATGCTTCGAAATTGAACGCCGGCTAAAAGAAGAAATGTCTATTCCGGTGATGCATGATGATCAGCATGGAACAGCTATTATATCTGGAGCCGCGCTGCTGAACGCATTAGAGATCCAGGATAAAAAAATAGAAAAAGTTAAAATTGTGGTCAATGGCGCAGGTGCTGCTGCAGTATCCTGTACTAAGATTTATATAGCCCTGGGGGCCATGCCTGAGAATATCGTCATGTGTGACCGTTCCGGTGTCATCAGAAATGACAGAGACAGCCTTGATCCTATTAAAGCAGAATTTGCCACTGCCCGGAACATCCATACCCTTGCAGAAGGTATTATGGATGCTGACGTATTTATTGGCCTGTCAGTAGCTGATGTTATGACTGCAGAGATGTTGCTGACCATGGCCGAACGTCCGATCGTTTTTGCCATGGCAAACCCCGACCCGGAAATTGATTATAACCTGGCCGTCAGCACACGTCCGGATCTGATCATGGCAACCGGCAGGTCCGACTTTCCCAATCAGGTGAATAATGTGCTGGGCTTTCCTTATATCTTCAGAGGAGCGCTGGACAGCCGTGCTACGCAGATCAACGAACCCATGAAACTGGCTGCTGTAAAAGCCATTGCAGAGCTTGCCAAGCTTCCTGTCCCTGAGTCAGTGAACCTTGCCTATAATAAAAATGATATTGTCTTTGGCAGGGAATATATTATTCCCAAACCTATAGATTACCGGCTTATTACCCATGTGGCTCCGGCAGTAGCCAGGGCTGCCATGGATTCAGGAGTTGCAAGGAAAAAAATTCTTGACTGGGAAGCTTATAAAGATGAACTGCAGAAACGTCTCGGGCTTGATGACAAGCTGATGCGTTCGATCATCAATAAGGCTAAGAGCGCACCTAAAAGAGTAATTTTTGCTGAAGCAGACAATTACAAAATATTAAAGGCTGCACAGATTGTCCGTGATGATGCCATTGCCATCCCTGTGCTCTTGGGAAATGAAGCTAAAATTAAAGCTATTGCAGAGCAGTTTTCAATAAATATTGAGAACATGCAGATCGTAGATCACTTGCAATGCAAGGGGAAGATGGAGCTTTATGGTGAAATACTTTACCAGAAAAGACAACGGAAAGGCCTGACCCTTGTAGATGCGCAGAAGCAGATGCGCGACCGGAATTATTTTGGCTCCATGATGGTTGAACTGGGAGAAGGGGATGCCCTGATCTCAGGCCTTACCAAAAATTACCGCAGTACAATTCTACCTGCCCTGGAGGTGATCGGTACTGAAAAAGGCACCCCGAAAGTTGCGGGGATGTACCTGATGCTGACAAAGAAAGGCCCTGTGTTCTTTGCAGATACCACTGTCAATATAAATCCTACGACACAAGACCTTGTGGATCTTACCCTGCTTGTCGAAAGGGCCGTCCGAAACCTGAACATCCGTCCGAGAATTGCCCTTATCAGTTATTCTAATTTTGGGTCCAATGAGGGTGAAAGCCCTAATAAGATCCGGGATGCAGTTTCAATACTGCATAAAAAGCATCCGGAGCTTATTGTGGATGGCGAGGTTCAGGGTAATTTTGCGATGAATGCAGAGCTCTTAAAAAATAATTTTCCTTTTTCCAGTCTTGTAGGCGAGCCAGCCAATACACTGATCTTTCCAAACCTTGAATCTGGGAATGCAGCATATAAGCTCTTGCAGGAGATCGGGGGCGCGGAGGCGGTTGGCCCTATTCTGCTGGGCCTGAACAAGCCTGTGCATATTCTGCAGCTTGACAGTTCTGTGCGTGAAATTGTAAACATGGTCACCATTGCAGTAGTCGACGCCCAGAGCAAGGCAATTTCTGACCGCTAACTTTCTATTTACGGTGCCTGTCTTTGCTGTAAAGACAGGCCTTTAATCTTATTTTAATGATTGCATACATCCAGGGTGAACTGGTAAAAAAACATCCGACTCATGTGATCATTGATGCGGCTGGTATTGGATATCATATTCATATTTCTCTTTACACGTATTCAGCATTGCCTGAAGCTGGTGAGCTTAATGTTCGGCTGTTTACGGTACTGATTATAAAAGAAGATTCCCATACCTTATATGGCTTTGCAACCGAAGCTGAGCGAAGTCTCTTCCAGCATCTTGTGTCAGTGTCGGGGATCGGACCATCTACAGGGCGTATGATTCTCTCTTCTATGAATCCCGATGAAATTCAGCAGGCTATCATAAACGGTGATGTTCCCCAGATGCAGAAAATAAAAGGTATTGGTACCAAGTCGGCTCAGAGGATTATTCTGGAACTTCAGGACAAACTTTTAAAGGGAGGATCAGAAGCCTTATTTTCTGTCAGAACTCACAATACGGCCAGGGAAGAAGCGTTAATAGCCTTAGTAACGCTTGGATTTGCTAAAAATGTAGCTGAAAAGGCCCTGGAAAAAGTTGCAGCTACTCCTGGCTCTGCCGCATATGCGGTTGATATTATTATTAAACTTGCGCTTAAAAATTTGTAGATTTCTAAAAGGAGTAAATGATAAAATTTTACCTTAATTTCCTTTCTGCAATTTTTACAATTTCCCTGCTGACTTCCCCCGGGGTTGCAGGATCGGAACCCTTAATACCTCATTTGCCGGGTAAGAATATACAGTATAGTTCAATGCATTCCGCCCGCATTTACCGTGGCCTTCACCGGCTTCGCAACGATACTGACACAAGCCGCCTTCGTTACCCGCTGAAGAATCAACAGAATGCACTTCACGTGCACCATAATTCTGTTGACCTGAAAAACCCTTTCAATATTATCCGCAAGGTTGAGTTTGAGCCTTCCACAGGAATGTATGTGCTTACAGAAACTGTTGGTGGAAAGCCCTATGGGATTCCGGTATACATGACTTTTGATGAATACTCCAGGTATCAGCTTAAGGAAACTAAAAAAGAGTACTGGAAGCAGAAAACAGGAAGTTCAGCCATTGCCCAGAGCCATGGCCTGATTCCCAGACTCACCATTGACAGCAAGCTCTTTGACCGCATTTTCGGCGGAAATACAATTGATATCCGTACTCAGGGCGAGGCAGAACTTACCCTTGCTTATAGATTTAACCGCAATGACAATCCTTTATTTACCCAGCGTCAGCGAAGCCAGGGGAGCTTTGATTTTCAGGAACGGATACAGATGAACGTGACTGGTCAGATAGGTGACAAGCTCAAGATCCTTACAAATTATAATACTGAATCACAGTTTGACTTTGAAAACCAGATCAAGCTTGAATATACAGGCAAACCGGATGAGATCATCAAAAAAATCGAGCTGGGAAATGTAAGTATGCCCCTTAATACCCAGCTTATCACCGGAACCCAGAACCTGTTCGGAATCAAGACACAGCTTCAGTTCGGCCGGCTGGGTGTAACTTCTATTTTTTCCCAACAAAAGAGTCAGCGCAAGCAGATAAATATTAATAACGGCTCCCAGCAGAACGATTTTAAACTTACCTCTGATAGTTATGATGCGAACAGACATTACTTTCTTGCCCAGTTCTTCAGAGATAATTATAACAAGGCCCTGCAATCATTACCCATTGTAAATTCTTCCGTAGTGATCAGCCGGCTTGATGTATGGGTGACCAACAGAACTACAGGGGTGAATACCAATGCACGGGATATTATCGGTTTTATGGATCTTGGAGAAAGCAAGCCTTATAATCCATCATTCAAGGCAAATATCCCTAACTATTCTTCCGCATATCCAAACTCCCGGCGCGATCCGCTCTTTCATACCCAGCCTTCCAATAATATGCTGGATGTGATCCCGGCAGATTCAAGGCTCACAAACAGTACCTCCCTTTATTCTTTCTTCCAGCCCAGTGGCGGCACGGATAACTTTGGTAAACTGCAGTATGCCAGAAAGCTTGATCCTTCTGAATATACCCTGAACCCTACTTTAGGCTATATCTCCATCAATCAGGCATTGAATGCAGATGAGATCCTTTCTGTGGCCTATCAGTATACGGCAAACGGGGTTCAGTACCAGGTAGGTGAGCTCTCCACAGACAATGCCGTCGACAATGCACATCCTAAGGTATTGTATACAAAATTGCTTAAAAATGCAGTTACCAAGGTTGCCCTTCCGATCTGGAAACTTCAGATGAAGAACATCTATTCTCTTGGTACCTATCAGGTGAACCCAAGTAATTTCAAGCTCGATATAACCAGGCTTGATGCTAAAAGCGGGGTTGAAGAATATGTGATGACCGAAGGAAGCCTGACTACAGGCAAGCGGTGGCTGCAACTGGTAGACCTTGATAATATCAATGCCCAGCAAGACCGGGTACCGGACGGGCAGTTCGATTTTATACAGAATATTACAATCGATGCCAATAACGGACTTGTTATTTTTCCTGTCATTGAACCTTTTGGCTCTGACCTTGCGGCCCGTTTTGCTCCCGGGGAAACAGCCCTGAAACAAAAATATGTGTACCAGCAGCTTTATGATTCTACCAAGTATCAGGCCCAGCAGTTCCCCGCCCTGAACAGGTATTCTTTAAAAGGCACCTACCAGAGTACCAACTCCAATGAGTTCAACCTGAATTCAGTGAACATTCCTCAGGGATCGGTAAAGGTTACTGCAGGAAACATACCCCTTGTAGAAGGGCAGGATTTTACAGTGGATTATAATCTTGGCCGCGTACGGATCATCAACCAGAGTTTACTGAGTGCCGGCATACCTATTCAGATCAATGTTGAGGATAATTCCCTGTTTGGAATCCAGCAACGTTCCCTGATAGGAACCAGGCTTGATTATGTAGTCAATAATGATTTCAGGCTGGGTGGTACCCTGTTGAATCTTTCTGAAAAGCCCCTTACCCAAAAAGTGAACCTGGGAGACGAGTCTATAAATAATACAGAATGGGGCCTGGATGGATCTTACAGGGGTACTTCTAAATGGATCACCAAGATGATCAATAAAATTCCCTTTATCCAGCAGAGCAAGACACTGTCGAGCTATAGTATAAATGGTGAATTTGCCCAGCTGATTCCAGGGCATAATAAAGCCCTTGACTTTGGAGGTGATAAAGGCGTTTCTTATATAGATGATTTTGAAAATACCAGCTCGATCATAGACCTGCGAAGTTCTACAGGCTGGTATATTTCAGGTACCCCTCAATTATTTCCGGAAGCTGCGCTGATTGATAACCTTTCGTATGGGTATAACAGGGCCTTGCTTTCGTTCTATAATATTGACCCTATCTTTTACAGTACCAACAGTAATCTGACGCCTAAAAATATTCAGAATAACCGAAGCGAACTTTCTGACCATCGGGTAAGACAGGTGAACGAACAGGAAATATTTCCAGCCAAGCCTATTATAGACGGCCAGCCTTCCATTACCAGCACCCTGGATCTTTCTTTTTACCCTACACAGCGGGGTCCCTATAATTATGACAATTCGTCGATCAGTTCAGATGGAAAGCTTTTGAATCCTAAAAAGCGCTGGGGTGGCATTGTAAGGGGCCTGCAGACCACTGATTTTGAATCGCTTAATGTGGAATATATAGAAATGTGGGTGATGGATCCTTTTCTGACCAATCCGCATTCCAAGGGTGGGTCGTTATATTTCAATCTTGGAAGCATCTCTGAGGATATTCTTAAAGACGGAAGAAAGAGTCTTGAGAACGCCCTTCCGGCAGATGGAAAGGGCATACCCGGTATTAATGCCACAAGTTTGAACACCACCGATACCACAGGAGTAGATACTACGGCATGGGGTGCAGTATCCAGAAACCAGCCGGTAACCCAGAGCTTTGACAATGATCCCAATGCCCGGCCAAATCAGGATGTGGGTCTGGACGGGCTGAGTGATCAGAACGAACGCATCTTCTTCAAGCGTTTCCTGAACTCCGCAGGATCAAAAATTGCCGACCAGCCAGCCTTGTCAGCCCTGGAAGCTGACCCTTCGAGTGATAACTTTCATTATTATAATGGCACTGACCTCGATCAGCAGAATGCAGGAATTCTGAATAGGTATAAGCGGTTTAACGGAATGGAGGGAAATTCAAGGATTACTACCGGCCTGACCAGTACGGCGAGTACCTCTCTTCCTGACCAGGAAGATGTGAACAGGGATAATAATATGAGTACTGAAGAGAGTTATTTCGAGTACAGAGTAGCTATCAACCCCGATTCCATGCAGGTGGGCCATAATAATATTGTAGCCATCCAGGAAAATAAAAATGTACTTCTGGCCAATGGCACTACAGCGCCTTCTGTAAAATGGTATCAGATTAAAATACCTATCCGCAATCCGATTGCCAATATTGGTGGCATTGAAGATTTCAAGACCATCAGGTTTATAAGAATGTATCTGACCGGTTTTCAGGATACCACTGTCATGCGTTTTGGCCGCCTTCAGTTATTAAGAGGAGAATGGCGAAAATTCAATGAAACCAATACCCCACTGAATATTATTAAAGACCCTACGGTGCCTGTGGGAGCAATAGACCAGAGCAATACCGATGTGACAGCCATCAGTATAGAGGAAAACTCCACAAGCCGCCCCAATGGTATCCAGTATGTGATCCCGCCCGGTATCAAACAGGAACTCAACCTGAATTCATACCAGCAGAACCTGAAGCTCAATGAGCAGAGTCTGGTCTTTAACTTTAATTCACTCTCTGACGGTTTCTCCCGGTTTACCTATAAGTTATTCGGAGGTATTGACTCACGGCGCTACAAGACGATTAAAATGTTCATTCACCTGGAGGCTGCCCAGGGAAGTACCGTGCAGAATCCCGGAAGTCTTCGCGATGGTGATGTACATGGGGTGATACGCCTTGGATCAGACTTCATCCAGAATTATTATGAATATGATATTCCTCTTTCTGTAACGCCTCCTAATGCAGGTTCCAACCAGGATATCATCTGGCCGGCCACAAATAATTTTAATGTGGCATTGCAAACATTGAAAGACGCAAAACTTGCAAGAAATAAAGCTATACTGGCTGGGCTACCCTGGCCAAGTAATGTGATCTTTGAATATACTGACCCTGCAAATATAAAGAACAGGGTGCGGATCCTGGGGAACCCTGACCTGAGCAATATCCGTGTAGGCATGCTGGGGATAAGAAATCCATCAAAAACGGGAAATCAGTTTGATGATGGGCTTGTTAAAAGTGGTCAGGTCTGGTTTGATGAACTTCGCTTCACTGATTTTGATGAAGGCGGGGGCTGGGCTGCTACAGCGCGGATGAACCTGAAGCTTGCAGACCTGGCCAATGTAACGGCCACAGGCTTTCATTCGACTGCAGGTTTCGGAACCCTGGAATCCAGAATAAATGAACTGAATAAGTTCAATGAATCGAGTTATGATATAGCGACCAATATTGACCTGAGTAAATTCTTCCCTGCCAAATATGGGCTGAATATTCCTATGTTCTTTTATTACTCGCATGACCGCATCACTCCGGAATTTGATCCCAATAATCCTGATGTAAAGCTAAAGGATGAAGCCAGGTCATATAATTCTGTGCATCAGCGTGATTCTGTAGTGAATGCCGCCATTGAGGTCGATACGCGTAAAAGCATTAACTTCAGTAATATCCGCAAGCTGCGCACTAACCTAGCAGCAAAACAGCATTTCTGGGATATTGAGAACTTTAGCCTGACCTATGCCTATAGTCAGACTACCCAGCGCAACTATCTGGTACAAAATTACTTTGCTAAAACCTATAAGGGCGTTATTGACTATTCATTCCAGAGTAACAGCAAAAACTATCAGCCCTTTAAAAAGATGTTCAGATCTAAATGGCTTGTTTTTCTTCATGACCTGAATATCAGTCCCCTGCCTTCTGCCTATAGCTTCAGGATGGATATAGATCGTTTTAATTCATCTAATTCACTGAGAGCAAATCAGGGAAATTCCTTCTTCCAGGCACCGACCTCTTATAACAGAACTTTCTATATAACCCGAAATTACGGGCTGCACTGGGATCTGACCAAATCCCTGAGGCTTGATTTTCAGGCCACCAATTACTCAACGATCGATGAGCCTCTGGGTGCCCCTACTGCACTTACCCGTGATTCTGTAAGGCGCAATTTCCTCCGCCTTGGCCGTACTACTGATTATACCCAGACCGTTTCTGTAAACTATATGGTGCCAGTAAATAAGATCCGTTACCTTGACTTTATAACCCTTGGAATCAAGTATTCTGCAAACTATGAATGGAGATCGGCCTCACTGGCAGTGCTAAAAAGTGATACTGCCAAACTTGGAAATTCCATACAGAACCAGCGTCAGTTTGAAATAGATCCATCACTGGATATGAATACACTGTACAGAAAGTTCAAGTGGCTGACAAGAATTACAGCCCCTCCAATGATTATCAAATCTCCGCGCGATACCCTTGGCAAGCATATCCGCTATGTCAGCCCTTATATGCGCGCGCTGGGTAACCTGATCACCAGTATTAAAACTGTGCATGGTTCTTATTCCAAAGCTCAGGGTATCTTTCTTCCCGGGTTCCTGCCTGTTCCTACCCTGCTTGGTAATAATCTTGCCCGGAGTGCACCCGGTTTTGGATTTATTTTTGGAAGTCAGAAAGATATCAGACCCGAAGCTGCCCGTAATAACTGGATCACCAGATATAAATACCTTCAGGCACAGTTCATCCGAACTTACCGTGAAAATATAAACGGACAGGTAGGCCTGGAGCCTTTGAAAGATCTGCGGATTGATCTGACAGCTACCAAAGATTTTCTTTATTCTCATCAGGAAACTTTTAAGTTCGATTCAACGGGGCAGAGCTATATCAGTCAGAATCCTATTACCTCCGGTACTTATAGTATTTCTACTATCTCTATTGCTTCAGCATTCGAAAAACAGAAAGGTGGTCTGGGTGGCCTTACCACAACATTTACCAGGTTTGAAGCTGACAGGTTACCCATCTCCAAAAGGCTTGGGAATGCCAACCCGCTTTCAAAGGGTGACTCTTCAGGGTATGCAAGTGGTTACGGCCCTTATGCACAAGATGTGCTGATCAATTCATTTCTTGCTGCCTATACAGGTGTTGATCCGGCTAAAATAAAATTCAACCTGTTCAAATCAGTTCCGCTTCCAGGCTGGAGAATCAGTTATAACGGCCTGGGTAAACTTCCATACCTGAACGAAGTGTTCACTTCCCTGGTCATTACGCATGCTTACCGGTCTACCTATACGATCAATAGTTTTACCTCTAACCTGAGCTATAATATAGATCCAAAAGCCAGGGACGGAAATAATAACTTTTTTCCGGTCTATCAGGTAAGCTTTCTGAATTTAACCGAGAACTTTGAACCGCTGCTTGGGCTGGACATGCGCTTTAAAAATAACCTGACTGCAACTGTCCAGTACAGCAAAAGCAGGATCATCAGCCTGAGCCTTGCCAATGCCCAGCTTTCGCAGATAAACAATAAGGAGATCGTGATTGGTGCCGGCTATCATGCTATTAATATGCGCCTTCCCTTTTCCATTGCCGGAAGTACCGTAATACTTAAAAATGACATTCAGTTCAAGCTTGATGTGGCCCTTAGAGATAGCAGAACATTGATCTATCAGCTTGACCTGCCTGCAGGAACTGTAGCCGGCGGACTCAGAAATTTTTCAATCAGGCCTGCCATAGATTATAACCTGAGCAGGGAATTTAATTTCAGGATCTATTACGATAGCAATTCAACCAAGCCTTATACGTCCAATTCTTATAATTCATCATTCTCTACCCTTGGTATTGCATTAAGATATATTATCGGTCAATAGGTAGTTTCTGAGCCTATCTCAATATATTTGAAAAAAAAATACTTATGGATTTTCCGGCTTCCTTGAAATACACCAAAGACCACGAATGGATTAGAATAGAAGGTGATATTGCCTTTATAGGTGTCACTGACTTTGCTCAGGGAGAACTGGGCGATATTGTCTATGTGGATATCAGTACCAGTGGTAATGAGATTGCAGAGAATCAGATCTTCGGTTCTGTGGAAGCAGTAAAAACTGTTTCAGACCTGTTCATGCCTGTTACAGGCACCGTACTTGAAGTAAACACATTATTGAATACAAATCCTGAACTTGTAAATTCTGATCCTTACGGTAAGGGCTGGATGGTAAAAGTAAGTATGAAAAATGTAGCTGATCTTGATCAATTACTGACAAGTGAGCAATACCAGCAGCAAATCGGAGTTTAATCAGGTAACTAACAGTCAAATTTTGAGTTTTATCAAGAAATTTCCTCTTTCCATTTTATGGATTGCCTTTATCCTGTTCATGTGTTCCATACACGTTTCGTCTATCCCCGGTTCTGAGGATATTCATATTCCCAATGTCGACAAGCTTGTACATTTCGGATTCTTCTTTGTTCTTTCGGCTATTTTATTCTTTGAAAGTCTTAAGCAACCTATGCTGACAAAATCACGTATGAGCAAGGGACTACGCATCATTTTAATTGCAGCCATATATGGCGGGGGCATCGAACTATTGCAGAAATATTTTATTCCCTACCGTTCTGCTGAATGGTTGGATTTCTTTGCCGACGTAGCCGGATCTATATCAGCCTTGCTGCTGATCGTAGTGATCTTTGGTAAAAAGGGGTTTCGGAATGAGAAGCGACAGTTTATATGAAAAGGATAAAGATAGTTATTGCAGGTTGTTTGCTTTCCGCTGTGTTTTTAATCACTTCCTGTGGAAGCCGTTGCCATTGCCCCCATGTGAGTAGAATCAGCAGCCCGGGGGGCACTCTGGTGAGAACCTGGGCCCAGAGGTGAAAAGCTTATCCTTATTTGGATTTATTATAAATAAAGGGTAACTTGCCACCCAGATGAGTATGAATCTTTCCGAACTAGTAATCGGCCAGTATGCCACAATCCAGGAATTTACAGATATAGAAATGTCAGTAAAGCTTATGGAAATGGGTTGTCTGCCTGGTGAAACCGTACAGCTGATTAAAATTGCACCCTTTGGTGATCCGATTTCAATTGCTGTTGCAGGTTATGAACTCAGCCTTCGAAGAAAAGAAGCATCAACGGTTTTAGTTAACATCCTCCAGTGGGCAAAAGCTTAAAGGTTGCATTAATTGGAAATCCCAATACGGGTAAGTCAACCTTGTTTAATGACCTTACAGGTCTGAATCAGAAGACCGGTAATTTTGCAGGTGTTACTGTTGAAAAGAAAACCGGAACTGTCCCGCTCTCCGGTAAGGGTGAGATCGAGCTCATTGACCTTCCGGGTATTTATAGTCTCTATCCCCGCTCTACAGACGAAATTATTGCCTTCAGGGTACTTTGCGATCCTGATAATGACGACATTCCTGATGCAGTCATAGTCATTGCCGATGCATCAAACCTTAAAAGGAATTTACTGCTTCTTACCCAGGTAGCAGACCTGAAGCTCCCGGTAATTCTGGTGCTGAATATGATTGACGTAGCCCAGCGCAACGGACTTAAAATTGATCTTCAGGGTCTTCAGAAAAAACTTAATATTCCTGTCATTGCAGTCAATGCACGTGACAAGAAAGGGATCTCAGAACTAAAAGATCTTTTAGCTGAGGCAGATATGCTGAGCCCGGCATATGATACGATTGATGTAAGGGCCCTCGCACCTGCCATCATTGAGAACATCGGCTCTGAGCTTGGAATTACAAATCCTTACCTGGCAATTCAGCTGGCCCACCGCCATACTCATTACAGAAAACTCAGTACTGAGCAGAATAACCTTATTGAGACCCTTGAGCGTACCCATTCATTTGCTTCACAGCGGGTCCAGACCATGGAAACGCTGGAACGGTATAAATTTATAAATGCCCTGATCCATGAGTTTGTAAGCCAGGATTTTGCTCCTGAAAAAGTCTCTCTTACTGCCCGTATTGATAAAGTGCTTACCCATAAGTTCTTTGGGCTTCTGATATTTCTGCTGATCCTTTTTGGTGTCTTCCAGTCTATATTTAGTCTGGCAAAATACCCTATGGATTTTATAAGCCAGTGTTTTGTCTGGTTGCAGGAATACCTGCGCAGTATGCTGCCAGCCGGCCAGTTTACCAGTTTACTGACAGACGGGGTACTTGCCGGTCTGAGCGGGGTCATGGTCTTTCTACCCCAGATCGTCATATTATTTGCCTTCATTGCCGTACTTGAAGATACCGGATATATGGCCCGGGTTTCATTCATGATGGATAAAGTGATGCAGAAGGTTGGGCTGAACGGCCGCTCTGTAGTTCCCCTGATGAGCGGAGTTGCCTGTGCTGTTCCTGCGATCATGTCTACCCGCACCATTGAAAACTGGAAAGACAGGATCATTACCATCATGGTTACCCCCCTGATGAGCTGCTCTGCAAGGCTTCCTGTCTATACCCTGCTTATTTCGCTGGTGGTTCCTGATTACAATGTATTTGGCCTTTTTAATCTGAAAGGACTGACCTTGCTTGCCATGTACCTCATAGGCTTTCTTGCTGCCATGCTGGCCGCACTGGTCATGAAAAAGATAGTAGGCAAAAAGCTGAAGACCTATTTCATTATGGAACTACCTATTTATAGGATGCCAAAATGGTCGCATGTAGGTTTGTCTCTCATAGATAAATCAAAAGCATTTATTGTAAATGCCGGAAAGATCATCATTGCCGTATCAGTGATCTTATGGGTATTATCTTCTTATGGGCCTCCCGGCAGATTCAATGAAATAAGCAAAAAGTATGAGAATCCTGAACTGGTAAAGCAGTTTGGTGCTGCACACCTCGTCTCAATGGAAAAGTCAGAAAAACTCGCCAATTCATTTGCAGGTATCCTTGGACATGGAATTGAACCGGTCATCAGACCTCTTGGATATGATTGGAAGATAGGGATAGCCCTGATCACCTCTTTTGCAGCCCGTGAAGTATTTATCGGAACTATGGCAACACTCTATAGTGTTGATAATCCTGAAGGTGATATCGCCTCTATTCAGCAAAAAATGAAACTTGCCCGCTCCCCTGAAACAGGAAAGCCTGTCTTTACCGTGGCAGTGGCTTTTTCGCTGATGTTATTTTATGCATTTGCCATGCAATGCAGCAGTACACTTGCTGTGGTCTACAGGGAAACAAAAAGTTGGAAATGGCCGCTGATCCAGTTTCTTTATATGACAGGAATGGCCTATATTTCAAGTCTTATCCTGTTCCAGCTTCTTAAATGACCGAAAGAACTGAGCTTCTTAAAAAATACATGCCTGCTCCAGCAGCTCCGCTTATTTCTTCATGGATAGACCATTATCAGGTGATCCTGAAAATAAGCAGGGCAAGGCGCACAAAATTTGGTGATTACCGGCATCCATTTGCCGGCCAGGGGCATCGCATCTCAGTAAATTTCAACCTCAACCCTTTTGCCTTTCTGATCACACTGGTGCATGAATTCGCACATCTCGACTGCTATAACCAGTTCAAGAATAAAGTGAAGCCCCATGGGCCTGAATGGAAAGTAACTTTTAAAAAGTTAATGATCCCTTTTATGGAGATGCAGATCTTTCCGGCTGAGTTACAAGTCCATTTATCGAAATATCTCGTGAACCCTGCAGCATCAAGTTGCTCTGACCTGAACCTGATGCGCATTCTGGAAAACTATGACCAGCCGAAGCCAGGCATGATGGTGGTTGAACAGATAGGTCAAGGGATACTCTTCTTTACACCCGATGGACGCTGCTTTAAAAAAGGAGAAAAGCTGCGTAAGCGGTTTAAATGTGAAGAGGTTGCTACCCGCAGAATCTATCTTTTCAATCCCCTTGCAAAAGTAAAGCTGGGTGATTGATTACTGTACATTAATAAAAAAAGGGACCATAGATCCCTTTTTTAGTCTTTCCAGAGGGCTAGAGTTCTCTGATCCAGATATTTTTAAAGCTTGTGGGGTTATGGTGATCCTGTAACAGGATAGGACCTGTTCCATCATAGTATTTATAGGCAGGTATACCAATGTACTGGGTTGGTCCCTGGATATGAAAATCATTGAGCACCAGTACTCCGTTCTGGAATACAGTAACCCTTGCCGGATACAGGACCCGTTTGTCAGGGCTGAACACAGGGGCAGTAAATACAATATCATAAGCCTGCCATTCACCGGGCTTGCGGCATGCATTGACAAGCGGAATTGCCTGTTTATATATACTGCCGGCCTGGCCGTCTACATAGGTCTGCTGATGATAGGAGTCCAGAACCTGAAGCTCATACAGACCCTGCAGATAAATTCCGCTATTTCCTCTTTCCTGGCCGCTACCTGTTACACTTGCTGGAATGCGCCATTCAATATGCAACTGAAAACTCCCAAATTTCTGCTTTGTCTCAAGGTCACCCTTACCTGGTGCTACAGAGAGAATTCCATCTGCCAGGGTCCATTCTGATTCATTTCCTGTTTTTGCACTTTTCCAGGCTGTGGCATCTTTTCCGCTGAAGAGTACAATAGCGTCCGATGGGTTTGAATAGGGTACAGATCCCGGGGTTACCTCATTGGGAACAGGGCTATAATATTCTGTGACTTCGGGGTCTTTTGTTGTTGGCTTTCCATCTTTTCCGGTCTGGATCTGAGCAAAGGAAACTGAGCCCATCAGACAGGGGAGGGTGGTCAGTAATCCTGCAAGAATTTTATAGTTCATAGTGTAATTGATTTATAAGCTAATATAAGTCTTTACACGAATTTCAGAAAGATAGAATTCACCTAAGGTTCGCCTGGAAAATGAGCAAGACCTCCAGCAACTTTTGGGTAATAAAAATAATACTCCTACCCTGCCGCCATAACCAGTTTGCAATAATAAAAACAATTAATTTGTATAAAGAAATAATAACTAAAACATATTCTCCATAGTTATGAAAAAACAGATACTTACGTTCATTTTATTATTTTTTCAGGTAAGCTTCGGCTTTGCACAGAATACTTCCGTTCTTACCCAGCATGGTGATAACCGCCGCACAGGCTGGAACCCTTCTGAGCGCATCCTTACAACTTCAAATGTAAAAGCCTCTACCTTTGGCAAGTCCTATGCCATGCCTGTTGATGCACAGATCTTTGCCCAGCCACTTGTTGCAGGCAATGTATCTGTGGGTGGAGCAAAACATAACCTGGTGCTTGTTGCCACAGTGAACAATACAGTATATGCATTTGATGCCGATAAGGCCGGAACCTTCTGGTCAAGAAACTATACTGTACCAGGTATGCGCACCCCAAACAATAAAGATATGTATGGCGCCTGTGGAGGTAATTATTTCGATTTCAACGGCAATATAGGTATTGTAGGTACTCCCGTCATTGATTCGCTGACCTCCACCATGTACTTCGTGGCCCGTTCCACCAATACTCCTGCGGGAAGCGCCGGAACTGGAAGCTTCTATCAGTACCTGCATGCTATTGACATTTCTTCCGGAAACGAGCGCCCAAATAGCCCCGTGCTTATTTCAGCAAGTTCGAATGGGAGCGGTGATGGAAATGTAAACGGGGTGATCTCATTCGATCCACAGCGGCAGAATCAGCGCGCAGGGCTTTTGCTCCTGAATGGAATGGTTTACATTTCCTGGGCTTCTCATTGTGACTGGGGCCCTTACCATGGATGGATCCTTGGTTATGATGAGAATTCATTGCAACAGAAAATCGTTTTCAATGATACTCCCGACGGGGGTGACGGGGGCATCTGGATGAGTGGAGCCGGCATCTCTGCAGATGAGAATGGCAATCTATTCGTTTCAGTAGGCAACGGAACGGTAGGAACAACAGGGAGTAATCCCCGGAATTTTGGTGAATCAGCCCTGAAGTTAACGCCTTCAGGGTCTACCCTTGCAGTCACAAGCTTTTTTACCCCAAGTAATTTTCAGGACCTGGACAATGCTGACCTAGATCTGGGATCAACCCAGATGATGCTCATTCCCAATAGCAGTACTGCCGTGACCGGATGTAAGGACGGAAATATCTATATTTTGAACAAGGATAACCTGGGCGGTTATAATCCGGCTGGCAATAATGTACTTGAGGCTATTAATATCGGTTCCGGAAAAACTTTGAGAACTGCTTTCTCCTATTTCAGGGGATCATCAAAGGAATGGCTGTATTCATGGTCTGAGAATGCTGCCCTGAAAGCATTTCCCTTCATCCGCTCAAATGGCACCTTTGATCAGACAAATGTGGTGATCAGCAGCGCACAAGGACCGGTTGGCGGAAATGGAGCGCTGCTCTCGGTTTCTTCCAATGGAAGCAGGGATGGAACGGGAATTCTATGGGCTACGCACGCTGCCTCCGGTGATGCCCTTCATTCAGTTGTTCCTGGAATCCTGCATGCCTTTGATGCCAATGATGTCACAAAAGAACTCTGGAATTCAAATATGAATCCTAAAGACAATATAGGAAACTATGCAAAATTCGTATGCCCCACCATTGCAAATGGCAAGGTTTACATGGCAACTTTTTCTAACCAGCTCCTTGTCTATGGCGTAACAGATACGACTAAAATCGTAACTGTATGCAAGGGAACAGGCGGCGATCTGGCTAAAGGAAAACCCGCTGTTGCATCCTCACTTGAAAATTCAACCTTTCCTGCCAGCAATGCAGTAGACAGTGTGCTCACAAGCCGCTGGTCAAGCCAGGCCTCAGACCCGCAGTCTCTCTACGTAGATCTGGGTACCCGGTATTCTATCTGCGGAGTGACCCTGAACTGGGAAGCTGCTCTTGGAAGGGATTTTCAGATCCAGCTATCTGATGATGCGGTGAACTGGACCACAGTGAGCAGCATTAGCGGCAATACCCTTTTCTCAAATGCACTTTCTGTAACAGGTACAGGAAGGTTTGTGCGCATGTATGGAACTGCCAGGGGTACACCGTATGGATATTCATTATATGAATTCCAGGTTTACGGCTCACCGGCAGGGAGCTGTGCAGTACCATCAGGCCTTGCGGTTTCCGCAATAAGCCCCACGGCAGCCACCCTGTCATGGGCTCCGGTTCCTGGGGTGAATAACTATAATGTGCGTTATAAATCTGTGAGCGGCCTGGGTTATACAAGCCTGAGTGCAGCAACTAACTCGCTTACCCTTACCTCCCTGAGCTGTGGAACAGATTATATCTTTGATGTGCAGGCTAATTGCAGTGCAACCCAGGCCAGTACACCCACAGCAGATAAGGCATTCAGTACCCTTGTCTGCAATAACAGTGCATGTGGATTTTTGCCAACCCGCTGGAATAGCCAGGATATAGGCCGTGTTGGCCTGTCAGGTGCTTCATGCTTTAACAACGGAAAATTCAGGTTACAGGCTTCCGGAACGGATATCTGGAATAATGCTGATGGCTTTCAGTATGCATTTAAAACCTTCCTTGGAGATGGTTCGGTAACCGTACGTATCGACAGCCTGAACGGAGCAAACCCCTGGGCAAAAGCCGGGATCATGTTCCGCGAAACTTTGGATTCAACCTCCCGTCAGGCTTTGATAGCAATGACGCCAACAGCTGCAAACGGAGTGGCCTTTCAGTTCCGTCAGACAGCCGGTGGTCCGAGTACAAATATAAACCTGCCAGGTATTCAGCTTCCCTATTATGTGAAAATGGTAAAAAGAGGAACTAAATACGCTGGATATATCTCTGCCGATAGCCTGACCTGGAAACAGGTAGGTACTACGGTTGATCTGGGATTTGGCGCAACTTCTATATATGCGGGACTGGTCCTGTCATCTCATGACAATGTGCATCTGGCATCCGCAGTTTTTAGTCATGTGCCGATCATCTTTACGGCTGATACCACAGTAAGTTCAGGTTCCTGCCCGGCAGGAAATCTTGCCCTGAACCGGCCGGGTGCCAGTTCATCCACACTCAGCGGAGACAAATCTATTTATGTGTTCAAGGCTTTTGACGGCGATACATCTACCCACTGGTTAAGCCAGGTTGGCATTGACTCCCAGTGGATCTATGTAGACCTGGGGAAACGGTATCAGCTTTGCCAGGCAAAAATTCTCTGGGGAGCGCAGCTGGCAAAAAACTACCAGCTCCAGGTTTCTGATGATGCTGTAACCTGGACAACTATAAATACGGTTTCAGGGAATACGGCGCTTTATAACAGTGTTCCATTAAATGGTGCAGGGCGCTTTCTGCGGGTCTTTGCTACAGCCAGAGGTACTACAGGCGGATACTCACTTGCAGAATTTCAGGTATCAGGTGCAGCCCTTCCAGGCCAGCCGGTGAACATAGCGCTGAATAAAACTTCTGTATCCTCTTCCAATGAAAATGGGATCCTTGTTCCTTCTGCTGCCGTTGACGGTCTTGGCGCCACCCGGTGGGGAAGTCTGTTTTCTGATCCTTCATGGATCTATGTGGACCTTGGTAGTACCTTTAACCTGAGTCAGGTGGTACTCGACTGGGAGGTAGCCCTGGGTCAGGATTTCCAGATCCAGGCCTCGGCTGATGCCGT
>JAYWCR010000061.1:0-2558 GCA_043780395.1 Sphingobacteriales bacterium | reverse complement strand
ACTGACAAGCCTAAAGACAAAACAGTAACCGGAGAGAACGTAAGTGTATCATTGATTCCTTATGCCAACAATAAGGGAATCAGCTTAAAAGCGGCCAATGAGACAAAAGAAGATGTTTCAGTTGCTATATATGATACAGCCGGTGAAACAGTTTTCACAGAGGTTGTACAAAATACACCTTCAATCGTACGTAACTACAATCTGACGTCATTACCAAACGGTGTCTATACTGTAAGTGTTACTACAGAAAACTACACAGTAACTAAATCGTTAGACGTTCGATAACCCTCCTGGCTAAAAACCGAGACTTACTCAGGAATGAATGATTAAACCGTAGGAGCAAATGCTCTTACGGTTTTTTTTTAGATTTGGCCAGCGGTGCTTAAGCCACCAGCACGAGAAACCACATGAAAGTTCTTATTATTGACCAGAACGCAGAAGCAGCTGCGGAACTTTCACGCTTGCTGAATCTGCTGGATCCCCTGATTGAAATACTGGCAGTGATTGGTTCTGTAGAAGAAGGGGTGCGCTGGTTTATTTCAAAACCAGGCTGCGATCTGATCTTTATCGATGTCATCCTGCCCGACGGATCATGTTTCGATATTTTTCGGGAAGTAAAAGTTAATACACCGGTTATTTTTACATCCACATCTCCTGAATTCGCCCTGAAAGCTTTCAGGCTGAATTCAATCGACTACCTGTTGAAGCCCATAGAAAAGAATGGACTTATCTCAGCCCTGTATAAATTTCAGATCCTTAAAGAGCAGTTCACCAGCGGTATTGCTTTCCCCGATAAGGAAGGAAACCGCCTGAATGTGCACCTCACACCCGCCTTTAAGAGCAGGTTTGTCATTACCCTGGGCGATAAGATCAAGTATATCAACAGCGAAGATATAGCCTGGTTCAGGGCTGACGGTAACCTGGTTTATATTTCTACATTTGACAAAAGCACCTATATTGTTGATCAGAGTCTGGAAGAAATTACGGACACCGTGGATCCGGCCCTGTTTTTCAGGATCAACCGAACCTTTATCTGCCAGATAAAAGCCATCAGCGAAATTCGTAAGTATTTTAACAGCAGGCTAAAAATCTATCTGGTGCCGGAGCCGGATGAAGATGAAGTACTGGTCAGCCGCAACCGCGTTCAGGAATTTTTAAGCTGGCTGGGTAATTAATCTCCGGAAGCTGATTTATATTCGTTTCTAAATTTTGACACATTGACAACGCCCATCAATACAGGAATTATCGGTTTTGGCGCCTCAGGGCGGTATTTTCATGCACCTTTTATTCATGCCCACCCAGGTTTTAACCTGCATACTATAGTAGAAAGAACCCGGAATGAGGCTCGTTCAGTCTACCCGGAGATCGTATCGGTGACAGATGCTGATGCCCTGTTTACTAATCCTGAGATCGAACTGATCATTATTACCACGCCGAATGATACGCATTTCGAACTGGCCTATGCAGCCCTGCAGGCAGGTAAACATGTGGTAGTTGAAAAGCCGTTTACCGCAAGCACCTTTGAAGCTTCAGAACTGATCCGGGTCGGGCGGCTAAATCATAAACTGGTAACCATATACCAGAGCCGGCGTTTTGAGTCCGATTACCTCACCGTAAAAGAGGTCATTAAAAGCGGGCGTGTCGGTGAAGTCATTGAATTTGAAAGTTTCTTCGACCGCTTCAGGCCGAATCCGAATCCCAAGACCTGGAAAGAAACACCTACACCGGGCACCGGCTTATTATATGACCTGGGATCACATCTGATCGATCAGGCCCTGGATCTCTTCGGGCACCCTCTCTCTGTGACAGCTGATATCAGGGCTTTCCGTGAATTTTCACAGGTCGACGATTATTTTACCATACGCCTGGATTACGGTAGCCATATCGTAAGTCTGAAGGCAAGCTGCTATGTCCTTGCTGAAGGTCCCCGCTATAAAATCCACGGCCGTAAAGGCTCTTTCATCAAATACGGGGTTGATGACCAGGAAGAACTGCTGAAACAGGGACATACCCCTGATGAGGCAGGCTGGGGTTCAGAGTCTGCAGCAAACTGGGGGTCGCTTTTCACCATGCAGGATGGCAAAATGCAGGAAGAAGTTATCCCTTCTGAACACGGCACCTATATGAACTTTTATACCAACGTATATGACGCGATCAGAAATAACGGAGAGCTGATCATAAAACCAGAGCAGGTGTATTACGTTATCAGGGTAATCGAACTTGCGCTTGAGAGTAGCTTACATAAACGAAGCATACCTTTTAGTTGTCCGCATAGCTTCTGATCCCTTAAATTTAACTAACTTGTAGCAAGCAGATTACCAGGACCCACGGAAAAGTGAGCCTGGCAACTGCTGTCTTTAAATTACCCTTGCCATGAGCATAAAAACAGAGCTGATAGATTTTTGCCAGCATTATATTGAAGACCGGATCACGTCTGCAACCGAAGCAATTGCTGAAGCGCGTAAATCAAGCGCCAGCGAAACAAAAAGTAGTGCCGGAGATAAATATGAGACATCAAGAGAGATGTTGCAAGGCGTTATCGAGCAGCATACCCACCA
>JAYWCR010000060.1:0-2905 GCA_043780395.1 Sphingobacteriales bacterium | reverse complement strand
TGTTTGCTGCCATTGATTCGAAACGTCTTCCCGAGTTTAAAGAATTACAGCCTGTTCTGATCAAGCCTAATTACCAGGAGGCGCTGGTGATGTTAAAGGAGTTGACACAGGTAAACAGGCTTGAACAGATGCTTGGGCTTGCAGAGGTCATCCTTGAGTATACAGGTGCGTCCAACATGGCCCTTACCCTGGATGAAACAGGGGTGATCCTATGGAAGAAAGAGCATGTTCCTGTACATATACCTCCATATCCAGTGATCTCCCCTCAGGTTTCGGGAGCCGGCGATACTTTTATTGCTGCCTGCCTTCTTGCTATGAGAGCAGGAGCAAGCCTTACTGCCGCTGGTGAAATTGCAATGGCCGCAGCTGCGGTAGCTATAGGCAAGGAAGCCATCGGTTCATGCAGTTATCAGGAAATTAAAGATTGTTTCATTCAGAAGCACAAGCGGATGGCTGATCTTGCCGATCTTGAAGATCTATGTCTTCATTACCGCAGGGCAGGGAAAAGAATTGTTTTCACCAATGGATGTTTTGATATTCTTCACAGCGGGCATGTTCGGTATTTGAACGGCGCAAAAGGCCTTGGTGATGTACTTGTTGTCGGGGTCAATACGGATGAGAGCATTTCCAGGCTCAAGGGCAGCTCACGTCCGGTAAATAAACTGGATGACCGCCTTCAGGTACTGGCTGGTCTGGAATCTGTCAGTCACCTGATAGAATTCGGAAACTTTGAGAATGATACACCTTCGCAGCTTATATCCCTTATAAAACCAGACATTTTCGTGAAAGGCGGAGACTATTCTCTTGACAAACTCCCTGAAGCAAGGCTTGTAGAAGAGAATGGAGGAAAAGTGGTCATACTTCCTTATATCGAAGACCACTCAACCAGCCTTATCATCTCCAGAATTACTCTCAATGCATCCTTATCAAGCTGAATTTATGAATATAGTACCTGAATGGAAGCGATGTAAAAATGTTCTTTGTATCCGTGCAGATAATATGGGTGACCTTCTTATGTCCTCACCCGCTATCCGCAATCTTAAAGAAGGGCTTGACTGTAAAATTACTGTGTTAACTTCTGCACATACGGCTGCACTGATTCCTTTTCTGCCTGGTATTGATGCAGTCATTACGGCTGACCTTCCCTGGATCAATAACGGCAGGCTTCCTGATATTTCTGCCTCAGACAGGCTGCTGGCAGAATTAAGGGATAATAATTTTGATGGATGCATCATTTTTACCGTCTACTCACAAAGCCCCCTGCCTGCGGCCTACTTATGCTACCTGGCAGGAATTCCAAATGTGCTTGCCTATTGCAGGGAAAATCCTTACGGGCTCATCAATCACTGGATCCCTGAAACTGAACCTTACAGCCTTCTTAGAAACCAGGTTCAGCGAGACCTGGACCTTGTCGCGGGCATTGGAATACCCATGCAATACCAGAACCTTCAACTAAAAGGTGCAAAGCAATCATGGCCCCAGGCCCGTTCCATACTGGAAGTCGAAGGCGTTGAACTGACTGAAAACTGGATCATCTTCCATGTAGGGGTGAGTGAGGAAAAGCGAAAGTTCAATGCGGATCTCTGGGTGCTTGCAGCCCGGCGCATGGTACTGGACCATGGATGTCAGGTACTTGTCACCGGCCTGGCTGAAGATAAAGAGTTAAGCGATGAAATATGCGCGCGCGTTGGGCCCGGCGCCTTTTCGATGGCCGGTAAATTTGACCTTCCTGAATTTATTGCCCTGCTTGATCATGCCCATCTGATCGTCTCTGTAAATACCTCCACCATTCATCTTGCTGCGGCCCTGAACAAGGTACAGGTGGTTCTTTATGCGCTTACCAATCCACAGCATCTTCCCTGGAAAGGTCGTGGTACTATCATTCCTTTTCCGGTACCTGCACATCTGAAGAGCAGAAATGAAGTAGTGCGGTATGCAGATGCTGCCTTTTTTAAAGAGAATACAGCCTTGCCTGAAACTGACGACCTTGTTGACAGGATTAATTCCCTGCTGAACGGCTCCAGGGTTCCGGAGATTTTCCCGAATGTGCTGAACCAGGCCTTTATGCGGGTCTTTTATGAGGAAACATCCAGGCCCGATCTTGATTTATAGGTTGTTCTTTGAAGCATCTGCATACAGGCTTCCAGCACCAGATCTATTTCAGGGCTAACCGTCCAGTCAATGGTTGTATGGAGTTTGTGATCAAGTGGAGCCCAGCGTTCAGCATCTCCATCCATGCTTATTACTACACTCGGAACTTTTAAAGCTGCTGCAAGATGAGAAACGCCCGTACAGTTTGAGAGCAGACCCATAGAATTCTTTAAGAGTACGGCCATGGCACCAAGACTGGTCTTTCCGCAAACGATGATCGCAGGTGTATGAAGTTTCTGGTTGATATGACGGGCAAGTTCAATTTCTTCCCCGTTGCCGGTGAATATCACAGGGCAGCCTCTACTGTTGAAGAATTCAGCCATTAAAGCAAAATTTTCAGGGCTCCATTGCCTCCATGCCGCTTTTGACCCGGGATGGATACAGATATACCGCTCAGGAATCCCGAGCCTTGCTTTGCGGAGTTCTTCTTCGTCCTGGTCGGAGAGGGGAAATTCAAGGTCATCTGAAAGGTTTCCGATCTCAAGGAATTTCAGTAATTCAAGTTGCCTGTGAATTTCATGTCCCTTTTCAGGATAAGGAACGAACAGGTCAGGCATGGGGCAATAATCCTTTTCGAGAAAGTACCCGGCCATTAGTCCGGCATTAAACAGGCTGATCATGGGGTTTACAAATGTTCCGTTACCCTGCATCTGCAGAACAAGGTCAAACTGTTCGTCCTGCATTTCCTTTAAAAAGAAAAGGATCTCTGAAGGGTGAATCTCTTGTTCGGGAAGACCCGGATAGCCGGGAAAGG
>JAYWCR010000059.1:0-3284 GCA_043780395.1 Sphingobacteriales bacterium | reverse complement strand
CCCAGATCATTGACAAAGATCATTAATACCATGGTAAGTGCCCTGAGCACATCGATGCTATCAATACGGCCTGGTGTAGTTTGTACTGGAACAGAGGGGCCGGAAAGTGTTGCTTTAAGCATGTATGCGTTTCCTGATTCTTATTCGTTAATACCTGCCTTCTTGCGGCGCTCCATGACCTCGGCCCAGGTAGTCAGAATATATCCATGACCTGTCAGAAAAGCTTTTAGCCGGGGGTCAAGCATGGCCAGCAGATCTCCTTTTCTTTTCAGGCCTGAATCAGTGATATACTTGAATTCATCAGAAGGCAATGTGCAGTGCATAATAACCATGGTCAGGCCAGGGCTGAGCCTGCCAATGCTTGCAATATACTGATCTGTATACCATTGGCTGATCTGGAGATTTGTTTTTGCATGGATCCCAGGCATATTCCAGTCATAGCTTGAATTATGAAGGTCATCCAGTACAGGCAGGCCGCTTTTCCATAAGAATTCACCCGTTGCCCGGGCCTTTGATAACGCAGCAGGTTCAGGAATGATCATCCCCTGCTTGTAGAGTCCTTTTTTCCTGAGGTCAGCAATCATTGCAGCCTTTGCCTCAGCACGGTAAAACATGTCTTGGCCACCAGGGAACATGACAGGGATCTTCTTTTCGATGCCCAGCTTCAGATACTTTTCAAGAAACGCCTCTGAGGCAAACAGAGTTCCCATATGTGAGTCCAGGTGGGTAGGAATGAAACCCATATGGAGGGCTTTCTGGTATTGCGCCCTGATCTCCCTGTCTATTTCTTCAGGGGAAGCATGGAGCACGACCTCTTCAACAGAGGACCATAAACAACCCTGCCTGTCTGTAAGGCCTGGCACTGCCAGAATTCCTGCAACCGGGCTCCAACGGTAATGCTCCCATTCGGAGGTAAGTGTCAGATGCAGGCCGGCATCAAGGCCTGCATGGGCATCCAGATACGCTTTAAATTCCGGTACCCAGCTGCAGGGCATCATCACGCTTGTTGAGGTAGGCACACCTTCGGAGAGTGCTTTTTCTACTCCCTGGTTTGACTCATGAGACATGCCCGCATCATCGATATGCAGGATCAGTACCCGTGCGCCTTTCGGCCAGCCAAGCCGCTCTGCATAGGTTCTCTGCTGGGCAAAGAGCGGGGCAGCAAATAAGTAAAGGATCAGAAAAAGTGTGAATTTTCTCATGTAACAGGTAAGCCCGGCTCAGTTAAATTTTGATCAGACGACTGATAAACATCGTATCTGCTTTTTTATCATAGCCTTTCAGGTATTCCTGCTTTTCAAGCTTTACAAGCCCGCTTTCAACCAGCCGGGCAGTAAGAAGCTCATTTTCCGAAGAAAATACCGAGCATGTAATATAGATCAGCGGGGCACCTGCTTTTAAAAAAGGGATCACCTGCATACCGATCGTATACTGCATTTCGGCAAAGCGTTCCACAGACGAAGGATCAAAGGCTGCAAGCATTTCTGGCGTGCGGGCCCAGGTTCCCGAACCCGTACAGGGAGCATCGAGCAAAATTCCGTCGAATGACTGATGTACAGAAGGCAGGTTGGTACCTGTCAGCAGATCGGCCTGGAAAATCTTTGAAGCCCGTTGGCCTGCACGCATCATGCGCTCGCGCAGGTTATCAAGTACCGTCTGACGATAATCAGAAGCATAGATGCGCACATTTGGCTCCATATCGGCCAGCAATAGAGATTTACCACCTGCGCCGGCACAGCAGTCCCACCACGAAGCATCCTCTTTAGGATCAAGGTAGGTCCGGCAAGCCTGCGAAGAATAATCCTGCACTTCTGTAAGACCAGGGCATTCAGCATTCAGGAAATCTACCCGGGTCAGGTTATCAAGCTGTACACAGGTAGGGCTCAGCAATGTATAGGCAAGCTCATGGGTGTTCAGGCAACTGACAATTTCCTGATCATAGCCTGTGCGGATGCGGATAAACAGATCAGGCTGGACCAGATACGAAGCTGTATAAGCAGGCGTATCAATCTGCTGACTTAAAAAAGAAGTATACGGGAATAGCGGGGAAGGTTTAAAATCAGGATACCATTTACCCAGAAGGTCAAGCTTTTCGTGAAAGCTCAGGGGCATGAACTCTACCCAGTCTGGCTTAAGCTCCGTAAGAAGCAGGGGGTTCTCTGTATGCAGCAAAAAACGTGCGGCAAGGATCTTCTCTGAAAGTTCAAGCCCTTCAAGTAAATGTACAGTGCGGTAATGATCATAGAGCAGGCTGCTCAGGATCTTGCGGTCACGGGAGCCCATCTGGCGGTTCTTCTTAAACCACTGGTTCAGGAAACGGGAAAGGGGAAGCTCTTTAGGGTTAAATTCAACCGTAATGACCTGTATTATATTGCGTAATCGTGCTTCTGCTATCATTTGTCTTCCAGGAGTTGACCCTGACTATATTTTAACATCATAATTGAACTGTTCCAGTAACCCTGGCCAGGTACTTTTGTAAAATTGAAATGGTTATGCAGGCCCTGATAGGCTGCTCCATCCAGTGAATTATCTACCTTTCCTTTTTCTGACAGAATAGAACCAAAACAGGTTCCTATATCAAATCCGATCACGGCATACCTTCCCGGACCTGTTGAATACCTGCTTTTATACTCACGCAGAAATTTCTGCACATTGGGATTGTTTTTGTCAAGAAAATAATCAGAAGGAAAATGTATGCCCAGCTGCTGCATCAGGTCGGTATTGGTAAACTGAAGGCGTTCAAAGCTTGGATGAGCAAAAACGACTAAAGGCTGCCCCGCAAACTGTTCACCCAGATAGACCATTAAAGATGACCAGAAAGGTTTATCCAGGGAAGGAACGATCAGCACGTTCTCCACTCCTGCTTCCAGCCTGCTTTTGAGCATGCTGAGCTTTCCTGTTTCAGCAAGGCGGATCACTTCCGGTGCTTTTTTAAGATGCTCGAGAATAGGCCTGATAAATTTATCATCCGCATCCGAGCTGCGCAGTATAGTAACCCTGGCACTGGCATAATGGTCATTAATAAAGCCGGCGGTAGCCTCTGCATACGCATCCAGGGGGCTTCCAGCCATGATCAGCCATGGATTGTTAAAATCGCTGAGTGGATGGGGCGATAAAGGTGATACAAAATAAGTATGCGTTCTGGATGCAAAATCTGCAGTACGCTTTATTTCATCAGGAAATACCGGCCCTATGACCAGGGAACTTTTGTTCAGTTTTCCGGATCCGATCAATGATTCGACCTCCGCAGGATTGTCCTGTGAGTCAAATACATTCAGCTTCAC
>JAYWCR010000058.1:0-4656 GCA_043780395.1 Sphingobacteriales bacterium | reverse complement strand
ATTTACATTGATATTATCCATACTTCCGGGAGTACCGTCGACAATGACAAGCGGAGCTGTACTGAAAATAGAGCCAATACCCCTGATATTTACCGAGGTTGCAGCACCCGGCTGGCCGGAATTCGTCACTGTAACTCCTGAGGCCTGCCCCTGCAAGAGGGTAGCTGTGTTGCCGGCAGGTACCGATTTCATACTGGTCACATCTACTATGGCAACCGACCCTGTAATATCTTTTTTGCGCTGGGTGGTATACCCTGTCACAACGACCTCGTTCAGGTTTGAGATATTTTTTCTGAGTGAAAAATTTATATCCACCCTGCCGTTCAGGTTTGTTTCCTGTGGCAGAAACCCTATGGCGCTTATGCTGAGTTTTGCAGCCCCCGCAGGAAGCACAAGCTTATACCTGCCGTCTGCGGTTGAACCAATGGCATTGCTGGTTCCGGGAATGGAAATGGTAGTACCGGCAACGGGCTGCCCTTCGGTATCAGTGACATTGCCTGATACGGTGGTCTGGGCGAGGATCAGGCCGGGAAAAAAAAGGGTAAAAGAGAATACAATGAGAATTCTCCAATGCATCAGGTAGTTTTTATTCATGTAAGTGCGTTTACATAAATTTAACTCAAGGTTATTTTATTTAACCATACAGAGCCTTTCCAATGATAGTATTAAGCTTTTAACAAAAAAACTGACTTGCAACTCTCAGATCATTAATTGAAACTGATTTTGTCTGTAAGAATTTAAGACGACATTCTTTTATGTTTAGAGATTCATTTAAAATTGTTTTCAATATTCTCGCCTTTATTGTAATATTAATAACGCAAGAAAACTAATCTGATCGTAAATTTAAAAATGCTCCGCGCTTATACCCTTCTCTGTTCTTCAATAGCACTTATCATTATTTCCCAGCTCTATTCATGCCAGCCGGAAATCAAGCCACCTTCAACAGGTAAAGCCCTTGCCGCCATGTATTGTGCTGGTTGTCATATGACTCCGGAACCCGGACTGCTGGATAAGAAAACCTGGAAAATAAATGTATTGCCTGTCATGGCTGTAAAACTGGGGATCAGCGTCTGGCAGGGACATATCTATTATAAGGACCTGCGAAAGAAAAAGGGTATTTCTATCTCCATGGACGAATGGACGCGGATTGAAAAATATTATACAGAATCTGCACCTGCACAGTTGAAACCTGCTTCTGCCTCTCCATTATCCATAGACTGGGCTGGCTTTAAACTTCATACCGCTCCTGAAACAAGGGCTGAAAGTGCTACAACCCTGGTCATTTACGATAGTTTAAGCCATACCATTTTTAGTTCAGATGCACTTGCTCGTACCTTCAATCAATGGAGTACAGACCTTAAACTGGTAAGCAGTACACCCATCCGTTCAGCAGTTGTCAATGCTTTATTTACCTGCAAAAAGAGCAATAATAAGTCGGTCGAACAAATACTGCTTACCAGTATCGGAAGCCTGCGCCCTTCGGATAAAGACAATGGGAAAATTGAGAAGTTTATGCTTACCGGAAAACCCCTCGAAAAAGGATCCATGATCATAGATCATCTTTACCGTCCGGTGCAGACTGTATCTGCAGATTTCAATAAAGATGGACTTATGGATTATGTAAGCTGTGGATTCGGACACCGGTTAGGAGGCCTGGATCTGCTGACTCAGACAAAAGACGGATCATTCAGCCAATCGCCTATACGGAATGTACCAGGAGCTGAGCAGGCGGTGGTAGAAGATTTCAACCATGACGGATGGCCCGATCTGATGGTGCTCTTCGCCCAGGCAGATGAAGGCATCTGGATGTTTCTGAATGATCAGCATGGAAGCTTCACAACACGCAATATCCTGAGGTTCCCTCCTGTATGGGGCTCGAGCAGTTTTCAGCTGGTTGATTTTTTCCATACCGGCAAACCAGACATTCTTTATACCTGCGGCGACAATGCCGACAATTCCAATATCCTGAAGCCCTATCACGGCATCTATATCTATAAGAACCTGGGCGACTATACCTTTGAGAAATCATGGTTCTACCCGGTGAACGGATGCACAAAGGCCATAGCGGCTGATTTCAACCATACAGGCCAGCTGGATATTGCCTCCATTGCCTTCTTCCCGGATTTCAGAAATAAACCTCAGGAGTCATGCATCTATTTTCGTCAGGACAGGCCCATGCAGTTCAGTGCCCATGCCATTCCTGTTTCCGGCTCAGGCCGCTGGCTCTGCATGACTGTCGCTGATTATGACCATGATGGAGATCTGGACATATTACTGGGCAGTTTTACCATTCCTATGATGGCAGCTACTTCCGAAATAACAGCCCGGGCCACAAAGACCCCGTTCATTTTACTTGAAAACACTGCTTCCCATTCGTTAGTTAAGCGTTAGATCTCTTTTATGCCCAGATTCATCAATGACCACCACCGATGCCATACTAGGAACAATGGTGATGAACCGGCTTGATTGCGATAGAAAAGACTGACCGGAATTGAATTCATATCTAGACTGGTTTCCATTCTTATAAAGAATGATAGCATAGGAATCATGGGGCAATAACCTGATGATTTGCGCCTTTTTACGCTGCTGGAAGATCTTTAAAGGCCCATTATTCTGGCTTGCTGCCAGCAGGTAATTTCCGTTTGCGCCTTGCAGTTTTACCAATGCCTTGCCGTCACCGGGTATATAGACCCCGCTCTGCAGAATGGACAGCGGTTTGAAATTCCCTTTTCCATCACCCTTCAGCATCAGGCCATTAAAGGCATCATACCTTCCGGTAGTTACCTCTGTTCCATAATCATTTCCACTCAGCATCACATCCAGATTTCCATCCCCGTCAAAATCATCTGCTACCATTCCGCTTAGGGCTGAAAGCTGGGCCTGGGCAGGCAGGGGGATCATCGTAAATTTACCATTGCCTTCATTTCTCAGGTAAGAGGAGCGAAGCTCATTTATTTTTAAGCGCTGGGCGCCTTCGCGCATCTCAGCAGGGATCACCTGATCCATGGTTGCTGTAGCAAATGACCTGTAATTCTGAAATTTCACCCGCATACCGATCATCTGCTTGACGAGGTCGTCACGGGTCTGTACCGGAAACTCCTTTTTCTCGCCGTTAATATCTTTCAGGAAAACAGAAGGAATTGCATCATAACTGCCGTTATGATCAAAGTCTTTTGCGGTGATGTATACCGGATATTCTTCAGTTGCCTTATAAAAAGTGTTCAGTCCGGTATTGCCAACGATATAGTCTATATCCCCGTCATGATCAAAGTCACCTGCAACGATGGTATTCCACCAGCCGGTTTTGTCATTGATCCCCGTAGAGGCGCTCACATTCCTGAAAATACCCTGCTCATTTTTCAGAAAGGTGACCGGCCCCCATTCATTTGCCAGCACAAGATCTGGCCAGCCATCATTATTAAAATCAGTGACCGAAGCATCACAGACAAGACCGATATGCTTCAGGTCTTTTGCAGCAGCTGCCGTTACATCAGTAAATTTAACATGCCCATTCTTACTGTCATTGCGCAAAAGGATACTCGAAACAGGCTTTGGATAATTCCAGGGCTCTACCCGGCCCGAGATAAACAGGTCAGGCTTCCCATCTTTATTATAATCAATAGCCCGCACACAAAGCTTACTGCTAAAGTTTTTTGGCAGGGCATCGGATTGTTCAGTATAATTCCCTTTGCCATCATTTATGTAGAGCCGGTCCTGGTACAGAGCTGAACCGGGCTCATGGGCATAACCCCCGCTGGTCACGTACATGTCCAGATCCCCGTCCCCATCTGCATCAAAAAGCAGGATTCCCTCATCCTTTACCCCCGCACCGGCATCTATACCGGTACCTGGTTTTAGAGCTGCATTTGGCTTTAAGGGCCCGGCAGGAAGCATGCTGCGCTGAATGAACTTACCACTGGCCTGCTGCAGAAATACCTGCGCCGGATCAGCTGAATTGCCTCCTATAACAAGATCGTCAAACCCATTTCCGTCAATATCCCCTGCCGAAAGAGCGGGTGTATACTGGGAAAATTTATGTGGCAGAAGCTTCTGAATATTAAAATCTATAAAATCTTTTTCTTTATGAATATAATCAATGCCGGCATCCTTGGTTATTTCAGTAAAAAGCGCAGTTCTGTTAAAAGCCGGTATGCTGAAGGAGTACGGCTCCTTTGCCCCGCTGATGGTTACCGTCAGGGTCTGATCAGCAGAAATATGCGGCAAAACCTGTTTCTTTCCATTCGGCCAGCGGATCACTACTGAATCCAGCATTGAAACAGTACCAAGCCCAAAATGAGCAATATTCTGGATCGTGGAGAGGTAGCCACGGAATGGCGTATTTTCATAGACCTGATGCCTGCCATGGGCGTAGTAGATATCGGCCCATGCCCCTATTCCGTTCAGGTTCTTTTCATCCCCTTTAAATGAAATATGAAGGAAATGGTTGCTGTCACTGTTCTTTTCACGGGTGGTATTTTTATAGATGAAGGCCTCATCATTGATATTATTGATGACCATATCCATATCCCCGTCATTGTCAAGATCTGCATAGGCAGCTCCGTTTGAGAATGAAGGAAGGCTGAGACCCCAGTCTTTTGTCACATCAGCAAACTGTGCATTGCCATGGTTTACAAAGGCGTAATTCGGAATTTTCAC
>JAYWCR010000057.1:0-30477 GCA_043780395.1 Sphingobacteriales bacterium | reverse complement strand
GCAGCGCTTCCCCTGAACCTGGTATTCCATGGTGGTTCAGGATCAACCGTAGAAGAGATCCGTGAGGGTATTTCTTATGGTGTGATCAAGATGAATATTGATACAGATATCCAGTGGGCATATTGGGATGGGATCCGTGTCTTTTATCAGGCTAAAGAAGGATACCTGCAGGCACAGATTGGAAATCCTGAAGGAAGCGATTCACCAAATAAGAAATTCTACGATCCCCGTGTCTGGTTACGCAAGGCTGAAGAGTCAGTGAAAGCACGTCTGACCCAGGCTTTTGAAGACCTGAACAATGTACAGACCCTTTCATAATTTTTTTCTATAAAAAGGGGTGATCAGAATTTAAACTGATCACCCTTTTTTTATGCATCCACTTTAATCGTCATGGCCATGCCCATGCCCGCCGTGTTTTTCATGGTCGCCATGATCACCACCGTCGCCATAATCACCACCGTCACCATGATCACCCCAGTCACCTTCACCATGATGCTTGTACCAACCCTTATGCTTTCCATTGTCATGGGGCCTGTTCCAGTTGTTACGTTCCCATTCAGGGTGATATGACTGTACATAGCCATACCGGTTGGTATTAAAATATCTATAGGGCTGGTCTCCGTAATAATTTATGACCACCTTATGCCAGCCATCAAAATTTTCCGGCCCGTAATATTCTGGCAGGTTTGGTGAAAAAACCCAGCCCCCGTCAATATTTACAAAATAACCTTCCCTGGAAGCATCATAATAGCTGTCGATCTCAGGAATATAGTAATAGCGTGTATGATGTGCATATGCTCTTGGTGCCCACCAGGGTGGATTACCGATATTTATATGAACAGAGATCTGTGCAGCTCCTTTAAACGGTTGTGCCAGGAGTAAAAGAGTAAAAACTATCAGTAAATTTTTCATTGCAGGTATGTTTGTTCAGGTAAAAGGCATTCTATGAGTTAAACGGGTGCAAGACGTATGCCTGTATAAGACCAGGCTTATTAATTACCACCCTTGTTTTAGGGCAAATCACTTTAAATGAGCCTGGAACAGGCTGTAAGGCCCCCCGTTGAAAGAGGTAAGAGCCGTTATAAAAAATGTTTATACAGTAATTATCTATATTTGATTGATTAACGCGATTTATAAATGTCCACTTTAGAAGACAGGTATGAGGTTGTTGTAGGATTGGAAATTCATGCACAACTTTCAACCCTTAGTAAGATCTATGCCGCCGACTCGGCTGAATACGGAGGAAACCCGAATACCCATGTCAGTGTATTAACGCTCGGCCATCCCGGTACCTTACCGGTATTGAATGAAAAGGCTGTTGAATTTGCTGTGAAAATGGGGTTTGCCACCAATTGCCAGATCAGGCATGAAAATCAGTTTGCCAGAAAGAATTATTTCTATGCAGATCTTCCTAAAGGTTATCAGATCACCCAGCATACAACCCCTATCTGCTATGATGGCTGGCTTGATCTGAAAATGAAAGAAGGTCAGGTCCGTCGAATAGGCATCACCCGAATCCATATGGAAGAGGATGCTGGAAAGAGTATCCATGACCAGGATCTGCATGACTCCCTGATCGATCTGAACAGGGCAGGAGTGCCCCTGATTGAAATAGTTTCCGAGCCCGATATCCGTAGCGCCGAAGAAGCGGGCATCTACCTGACAGAGATCCGCAAGCTGCTCCGCTATCTGGAGGTCTGTGATGGAAATATGGAAGAAGGCAGCATGCGCTGTGATGCAAATATTTCAGTACGGCTGAAAGGTGCAACCGAATACGGAAACCGCTGTGAGGTAAAGAACCTGAATTCTATCCGCAATGTACAGCGTGCCATTGAGCATGAGGCCGAGCGGCAGGTAGAAGTACTTGAAGCAGGCGGGCGCATTGAAATGAATACCCTGAATTTCGATGCCCTTACAGGGAAAACTTCCGTACTGCGTTCAAAAGAAATGGCCAATGATTACCGCTATTTTCCTGAACCTGATCTTCCCCCCCTTGTATTAACTGATGCATATATTCAGGGTGTAAAGGCAGCCATGCCCTTATTACATGATGCACTGTACGATAAATTTGTAAACGAATATAAAATATCAGGAGCAGAGGCAGGAACATTGCTTGATCACCGTGACATCGCCATGTATTTCATGGAAGTTTGCCGGTATAGCCCGAATCCTAAAGGCGCTTTTAACTGGATCATGGGTCCGGTTAAATCGTATATGAATGAGAAAGCGATTGAGATAAATGAGTTCCCCCTGAAACCCGCCCATCTTGCCGGCCTGATCGCCCTTGTTGATTCAGGAAAGGTAAACAATACCCTGGCCGCTCAGCAAATCCTTCCTATCCTTATTTTAAGCCCCGATGCTGATCCTTTAACGATTGCAACAGCTGAAGGCCTGCTCATTGAATCAGACTCTGCTGAGCTGACTGATTTTATCCGTCAGGCCATTGAAAAATTTTCAGATAAGGTACTTGAATACCAGCAGGGCAAAAAAGGCCTTACCGGCCTGTTTATGGGTGAGGTGATGAAATTAAGCAAGGGAAAGGTCGATCCCAAGATGGTAAGCAAACAGCTCGTTGAGACCCTGGATGCCTGGAAACTTTGATAACCAAAAAAACTAAGATTTAACCTGATTCTATGAAGATCTCTTATTTACCCCTGCTTGCCTGCCTTACCGGACTGGCTGCCTGTAATCAGGGTACCAGTTTTAAAGTAGAAGGGGTACTTGAAAACCCTAAATCCAATAAGGTTTACCTTGCTGAATTGCAGAACAGCCAGATGATCCCTGTAGATACAGCTGTGCTTGGCAAGGACGGGCGCTTTAAGTTTACCCGTGAAATAAAAGATATTGCTGTATTTCAGGTTGTCACTGAGGGCTTCAATGCAGAGGTCTTTGCTAAAAAAGGTACTACCGTATTTCTTCAGGCCAACCTGAAAGACCCCACCATGGAGTATAATATTTATGGTTCCGATGAAAATAAACTTCTGAAGCAGGAAGCCGAATTCCGCATCAAGGCTACACGTACTTTAAGCTCCATGATGGGCAAATTAAAGGGTGCACATACCCCCGACGATTCAGCCAGGGTCTATGAGCAGGTGCGTGCCGTTCAGGATACCTTCTACCAGAGCACCCGTGAGTTTGTACACAAGAACCTGAATTCATACATATCCCTGTATGCAATCAATTATTTAAGTGCAGACAAGGATTTCCCTGTTTTTGAGGAAGTTGCCGCGGGTGCCGGCAAGACCTTTAAAGGCAATCCCATGGCTGATTCCCTTGTCACGTTTGTAAACAAGCAGCGGGTTACAGGCATAGGCCAGCCAGCTCCGGAGATCAACCTCCCTGATCCCCAGGGCACCTATCATCCGCTTTCAAAGCTTAAAGGCAAGGTAGTGATGATCGACTTCTGGGCTTCTTGGTGCGGACCCTGCCGTCAGGAGAACCCCTCAAATGTGGCCTTGTTCAATCTGTACAAAAACAAGGGATTTACCATTTACGGCGTTTCGCTCGACAGGGATAAAGAATCATGGTCTAAAGCTATTGCGGCCGATCACCTGAACTGGACCCAGGTAAGCGAACTTAAATACTGGGATTCACAGGTTGTTAAAACCTATGACTTTACCAGCATTCCTCACAATATAATTATTGATAAAGAGGGGAAAATAATAGCAAAAAATTTGCATGGACCTGAGCTTGAAGCTTTTTTAAAGAAAATTTTAAATTAACTTACAATAAATAAGCAAGCAGGTTTTAAATTCCAGGATCTTGATTTTTTTTTAGCTTTGCAATCTTTTTAACCGTCACTAAGTAGATTATCTGAATTATATGACTTCACCCAAGCAAAAAATTCTTGTTGTTGATGATGAGGCCGATATTCTGGAATTAATAGAATATAATTTAAAGAAAGAAGGGTATCAGGTTTTTACAGCTGTGAACGGCCAGGAGGCTGTAACCACCGCAAAAAAGGTAGAACCAGATCTGATCATTCTAGACATCATGATGCCTAAAATGGATGGGATCGAAGCCTGCCGCCTGCTGAGAACGATGCCGGAGTTCAAAAAAACATTTATGGTTTTTCTGACTGCCCGCAGTGAAGAATACTCTGAGATCGCAGGTTTTAACGTAGGGGCAGACGATTATATTGCCAAACCCATTAAACCAAGGGCGCTGATCAGCCGCATCAATGCCATTCTTCGCCGCAACACGATCTCCGAAGAGCTGACAGAGAACAAGCTTGACATCGGAGGCCTGATCATTGACCGCGATGCCTTTATTGTTTTTAGGGGTGCCGAGAAGATCGTTCTTGCCAAGAAGGAGTTCGAACTTCTGTACCTGCTGGCCTCCAAGCCTGGTAAAGTATATACCCGGGAAATTATTCTTAAAAATATCTGGGAAGATTCAGTCGTAGTAACCAACCGCACCATTGATGTACATATCCGCAAGCTCAGGGAAAAACTCGGCGATACCTATGTTACTACAGTGAAAGGAGTCGGTTATAAGTTTGATGTCTGACCCATCAGGGTCGGGCAGTAATGATCCTGGTAAGCAAAAGGCATCAGGTACCTGTTGAATTCTGTCTATGATCAAAAATCCTACCCCCAAACTGCTGTCTTTTTTTACGGCACTTTGTATTTCAATGATCGTCGGGCTGGTCAATTTTATATTCCATGCCAGCAATATGCAAATGGTACTTTCCATTTTCATTATTTTTGGAACTTCCTTCACACTGATCCTGTATTCCCTGGAGTTCTTTATATACAGAAAAATAAAGCTCATCTATAAAACCATCCACAACCAGAAGCTTCAGAAATTCAGCCAGTTCAACTTTACTGAACTCAGCAGGGTCAATGATCCTGTATCAGATGTGAATGAAGAAGTATTGGAGTGGGCTGTGAACCAGAAACAGGAGATTGATCAGCTGAAGCAGAATGAGATCTTCCGGAAAGATTTTCTTGGCAATGTTTCCCATGAGCTGAAAACGCCGATCTTCAGCATTCAGGGCTATATACATACCTTGCTTGACGGGGCCATGGAAGATCAGGAAGTAAATATCTATTTTCTGACAAAGGCCGGCAAGGCAACGGACCGCCTTGCAGCCCTGGCCATGGATCTTGAATCGATCTCCCAGCTTGAATCGGGGTATCTCCAAATGGAAATGGAGCTGTTCGACATCAACGACCTGATCCGTGATGTGTTCTACAGCACTGAATTTATGGCCCAGGAACGACATATTTCCCTGGGTTTTAAGGAAGGTTGTGACCGTCCTTTCTTTGTAGAGGCCGATAAGTACCGGGTCAGGGAAGTACTTTCCAACCTGATCATCAACAGCATTAAATATGGAAAGGAAGGCGGTAAGTCTCTGGTTGGCTTATACGATATGGATGAAAACATACTGATCGAGGTGACAGATAACGGACTTGGCATTGAAGCGGAACACCTTTCGAGACTGTTTGAGCGGTTCTTCAGAGTCGATAAAAGCCGGGTCCGCGGCAGCGAGGGCGGTACCGGTCTGGGCCTTGCCATTGTGAAGCATATTATTGAAGCACATAATCAGACGATCAATGTACGCAGCAAGCCAGGTATCGGAACAACCTTTGCCTTTACCCTGAAAAAAGCCTGATCCAGGAGCCGGAACTTTAATTCCAGGCATCCGTTTAAATTTTTACTTGAATTATTAAGATGAAACCCATAAATTTTAAGGATATCATTCTCTTTGAAGATGAAAATCTGTTTGTAGTTAACAAACCCCCATACCTTGCTACCCTTGACGAGCGCAATAGTTCTGAACCAAGCCTGATCCGTATGGTGAAGGCCCATATGGAAGATGCCCAGATCTGCCACCGGCTTGATAAGGAAACCTCAGGAGCCCTGATTATTGCCAAGAATCCTGAAACCTACCGCTCCATCAGCATGCAATTCGAACACCGTAAAGTGGGCAAGATCTACCATGCAGTGATCGAAGGCACACATCAGTTCAAAGAGCTTGACATTAACCTGCCTATTTTAAACGATGGCAAGGAAAAAGTAAAGATCAGCAGGGCTGCAGGTAAGCGTGCCGAGACCCAGTTTACTTCCATCAAATTCTTCAGGCATTTTACCCTGGTAGAATGCCGGCCCATTACAGGCAGAATGCACCAGATCCGGATCCACCTGGCCACGCAGCGGGCAGTGATTGCAGGTGACCTTGCCTATGGAGGCAAGCCACCCATGCTTTCATCTATTAAAAGAAAAAATTACAGGCTGTCTGAAGATGAAGATGAGCAGGCCATCATCAAACGTTTTGCCCTGCATGCCTACCAGGTTTCTTTTCTTGATCCCAATGGAAATCCAATGACCGTCCATGCTCCCTATCCAAAGGATTTTGCAGCCTTTCTGAAGCTTTTAGACCGCTATGATTCCTGATCATGGATAAACCCAGATTTAGCCTTCCCCCATTACCTGCCATCCTGATCTCTATTCTAAGTGTGCAGATGGGTGCTGCCATTGCAAAAGGCCTCTTTCCGGCGCTTGGCGCTGCAGGAACAGCCTCCGTAAGGATTGGTCTGTCAGCACTTATACTTGTTGCCGTAAACCGGCCCGGGCTGACAAAACTCAGCTCCATTCAATGGAAGGCTGTAATAGCCTATGGAGCCTGTCTGGGATCCATGAATCTGATCTTCTATTTTGCCCTGGCGCGCATACCACTTGGCATGGCCGTCACCCTTGAATTTATTGGACCCCTCTTTCTTGCAGTTGTCGGCTCCAAACGTACCATTGAGTATGTCTGGGTGGTGCTTGCGGCTGCCGGTATTGCCCTGATCACGCCCTGGAATGGGAAAGGGCTTGACCTGATAGGGGCAGGGCTTGCCCTGCTGGCAGGCGTTTTCTGGGCCGGGTATATTGTACTTGGTAAGCGCACTTCAGCCGTACTGGAAGGCAGGCAGGCTGTTAGTATCGGAATGGTTTTCGCCACCCTGATCGCTCTTCCCTTCGGGATTGCTGGGGGTGGACTCACACATTTTACTGTTTCCATGATTTTGCCGGGTATCGCACTTGCTTTACTTTGCAGTGCCATTCCGTTTTCCCTCGAGATCTATGCCCTTAGGCATATCCCTGCAAAAACCTTCAGTATTCTGATGAGCCTTGAACCGGCAGTAGCAGCCGTCTGCGGTATGATCTTCCTGAAAGAATACCTTTCAGGTGCTGAATGGTTAGCGGTTAGTCTGGTAGTTATTGCAAGTACAGGCGCCGCATTAATGAGCAGGGAAAGCCCTGTGCAGCTTGATGCATAATGAAAAAATTACCTGCTTTAAGGCGTTGAATCTGACTGCTTTGAAACCTTCGGCGCAAAGTTTACTTTTATTAAGAGTCAATGCACTCCTATGAAATTCAGAATTTTACTCCTGCTCTTTACACTAAAGTTCTTTTCCGTCAGTGCCCAGTCGGCAGATGCCCGTCTGCTCGAACATTTTAACTCCGGGTTTCATCCCGGTCCTGATAAAGCCTGGCGCTTTGTTTCCGATGTATCGGGGCCTATAGATTTTGGTGCACCGGTCACCATCTTTTTTATAGGCCTTGCCCGTGGGGACAAAGATCTTGAAATGAAAGCCTATGAAACAGGAGCATCCCTGCTGATTGCTGCAGGATCAGGCCTTGTATTAAAGGAGATAGTGCGCAGAGACCGCCCTTTTGTAAAATTCCCTGGTATATTCTTTAAAAAGCAGAACGAGAGCGGCTATTCATTTCCCTCGAACCATACTTCTCTGGCTTTTGCCACTGCAACCTCGCTGAGCCTTGCTTTTCCACGCTGGTATGTCATTGCCCCGTCCTTTGTCTTTGCAACTGCTACAGGCTACTCCAGGCTTTATCTGGGGGTGCATTATCCGAGTGATGTACTGGCAGGGGCAATCATAGGAGCTGGTTCTGCCTTTCTCAGCCGTGAATTGCAGCGAATTCTGGAGCGAAATAGTCTGAAGCATCATAAAATGGCCAGATAACGGTAAATTTTTAGATACCTTACCGGCCTCATCCTCGAATTCTATGATGCCAATCGCAAAATTAATATTAGATTTTTTCTCTTTCGGAGTTTTTCTGTACCTCGTTCTGGTGCTTCAGGGTATTATAAAGCCAAAGAAAATGATTGCCATAATGATAAACCCTACTTTATACGTAAAGTTCTTTATTTACTTCTTTGCCGTACTGAACGGGGTTCTGCTGATAAAGGCCTTGATGGCTTTCAGGTTTTAACGTAAAAAAGCTCCCCTGTCAGCGACCGGGGAGCTCGATATTCTCTTTTAAAGGTTGATTATCAGGTAATATAACCCAGTAACTTCAGCACCTGCTTGCTGTTCTGCTCTTCTCCGAACACTTCATAATTGAAAGTTTCATCGCGGTTGCGTCTTACCAGTACATGTTTGGGACTTGGTAGCAGACAATGGTGTATGCCCCCATATCCGCTCAGCACATCCTGGTAGGCACCTGTATGAAAAAAGCCCATATACTGTACTTTCCTGGTTTTAGGCATGTATACACTGTTCATATGAGCTTCCTGGTTATAGTAATCCTGACCATCACAGGTAAGGCCACCCAGGTTTACGCGCTCATATTCTGAATCCCAGTTATTGATCGGTAAGAGAACGTATTTCTGATTCAATGCCCATACATCGGGCAGGTTGGTAATGAAACTACCATCAAGCATCAGCCATTTCTCACGGTCGTTCTGCTGCTTGCGGCCCAGTACCTTATAAAGGATTGCGGAAGCCTCTGCACAGGTATATTTCCCGAATTCAGTAATGATATCAGGCTCTTCCACATCGTTCTCATCGCAGATTTCCTTAATTCGTTTTACGATCTCATTGACCATATATTCATAATCAAAATCGAAGACCAGCGAATCTTTAAAAGGCATACCTCCACCAATATCAAGGGTGGTCAGGTCTGGATTTACCTTTTTAAACTTACAATAAAGGGTCACATATTTTTCAAGTTCACCCCAATAATACGGCGTATCTGAGATTCCTGAATTTATGAAAAAGTGAAGCAGCTTTACCTTGAAGTTAGGGTGCTTTTCAATGCGGTTATAATAGAAGTCAAGTACCTCATCCGAGCGGATGCCCAGACGGCTGGTATAGAACTGGGAGTCGGGCTGTTCTTCGGAAGCTATCCGGATTCCCAGGTTGCAGTCGACTTCAAGCTCATCATCATAAAAAAAGAATTCTTCCTTATTGTCCAGTACAGGAATGATGTTCGTAAATCCATCATGCATCATATCGCAGATATATTGCTTGTACTGGTCTTTTTTAAATCCGTTGCAGATTACTACAATGTCTTTCTTGATGATGCCTCGTTTTTCAAGCGCATCTATCATGGGCATATCAAAGGCTGAGCTGGTTTCAAGATGGATATCATTGCGTAAAGCCTCCTCCACGATATGCTTGAAATGCGAGCTTTTTGTACAATAACAATACGTATAAGTACCTCTGTAGTTGTTATTTACTATAGATTTCTGAAATAATAACTTCGCCTGCTGGATCTTTTTGGTGATAATAGGAAGATAGGTGAACCTTAGGGGTGTCCCGTAGGTCTCTATCATTTCCATAAGGTTCAGGTCATGAAAATATAATTCATCTTCAATCACTTCAAAACCCTCCTGAGGGAAACCAACACTCAGGTCAAGGAATTCGGAATAACTCTGCATTTCTGTTTTAAAATTTGAGGCAAAAGTAGAATAAAATCATGGACTTTAATACCATAAACGGCCATTCGTTAGTAAACCTTTTATCAGGCGCTTATTCATAACAACTAAAAAGAAAAAAGGATGGGCTCAGGTATGCTTCTTTGGTAAATGAATTTCTGCAATCATGCAACGCGCGCTTCCACCGCCATTTTTTTCGATCATATCCAGTGGGGTATGTATAATTTTACAATAGGTGCTTAACTCTTCCTGCTTGCTGCGAATCCCGTGAAATGCCCTGGACGACATCACCAGGAGAGGTTTGCCCTTTGCATCATGTAATTCAAGCATATTTCCTGAAAATTCATTCATCTCTTTCAGGCTTATGGAAATAAGTACTTTTCCACTTGCGGCGATCGCATCCCTTACCCTGAGTTTCTCTTCTTCTGAATGAATACTTTCAAGGCAGATCAGAATGAACCGGCTGCCAACGCACATCATCACATTCGTATGATAAATGGGGGTATGGTCAGAGCCAAAAGCATGAAAAGGGATGGCTGTATAACCCAGTTCCTGGCAGAATACGTTCAGAACAGTTTCATTGGTACGGGGAGAAAGGCAGGCATAGACCACCTTGTTTTCCCGGTCAAGCACCATGCTTCCGGTACCTTCCAGGAACTTATCTTCCTTTTCAAAATAGCTCAGGTCAAGGATCCTTTTCTGTTCAAAATTTCCTTCCCTGACCATCTTTTCCAATAGTTCGGCCCTGCGCTCAAGGCGCCTGTTGGCTGCTTGCATCGGGTAAAGCACAATGGTGCCGTCTTCATGAAACGAAACCCAGTTATTTGGAAAGATTGAATCTGGTGTGGGTGGTTCCAGGGTATCCTGTTCTACGAATACATTCAGCCCTTCATCACGCAGCAGGGCTACCATCGAGTCGAACTCCCTGCGCGCTTCTTCTTTGATCTCTGCACTGGTTTCATCTCCGGGTTTCTGAAATGCATTGCTTTTCATAGTCTCCGTATTGGCGCTAAAACTCACAGGCCTGATCATCAGTGTATTTGAGGTCGATTGCATACGTTCAGTGCTATTATAAAGTATTGTCAGGTGTGAATGGATCTCTGGTCAGCGGAAGGCTCATGCAATGTGACCCCCCCCGGGCCCTTGAAAGTTCCGCCGAAGGCAGCAGGATCAGCATCTTCTCAAGGGTTTCAGCATGAATTTCCCCGCTTTCAAATTTTTCAAGTAATTCAGAAGCTTTTATCACCCCGAAACCTGCCTTTTCAAAGGCTTCTGCAGTTTTCTTATTCCGGTCATAGCCGATGGCTACGCCTTCTCTGACCAGCAGCAGATTGCATGAATCAGTCCATTGCTCCCGGGCATCATAAGGAAAAACACTTCCTCCGCTATAAATAAATTTTACTTCATCCATGACACCCAGGTCATTGCGGCTGATATCTTCAAGCAGGTCTTCAAGGAATTCAAATTCCTTTGTTTTGCCCTCATGCTCCCGGTTGAACTGAAAGATCTGAAGCTGGTCTGATGGTTTTGACTCCATAAGACTTTCAAATACGCCCTCATGCTGCACATGGTCACCGCGCCGGCCAAGAGAGCCAAGCATGACCCATGTATTGCGTGTAACCTGTGTGAAAATTGTATCTATATGCATATAGGCACGCTTTCTTGGTATCTTCAGTACACTGACCTTATCTACCAGATTCTTTGAGAAAACAGCTTTGATGATCTGATTGGCTGCATAGGCCGATGTGCGTTCAGAAACACCGATCAGCAGGTGCCGGGGGCCGATCATCATAATGTCTCCACCCTCGAGGGTTGTTTTCTTAAATTCATTCTCTCCTTCAGGAAGCAAAAAGTAATGAATGCTTTCAGAGAGTTCGATGATCTTGTCGTGGTATGAATTGAATAAAGGGTGGTTATAAAAAACGTACCTCCCTAATAAGGTTTCTCTTGCCCTGGCAAGTGTTGCAGACCTGTTCAGCAAGATATGGTCGTTGATCACGATGCCTATGTCACGGGTAAAGATCAGGTTGGGTACAGGAGGAAAGATCATATCTCCATTCAGAAAAGAGCCCGAAATAAGTACTCTTGCCAGCTCTTCTGCTTCACAGTCAAGAAGGCGCTGCTGCACGACCCAGGTACATTTTTCATAGGCACAGACAGCTGCTACCAGCTGCGCCTTTACCGAACTGTTCTGTACGATTGAAAAAAGAAGCTGCTGAAATTCTATGACCTTTTCAGAATTGAAATATGCCGGCTGATTGGGTTTATAAAAGATGCGGTCGTTTTCAGGCCTGTCAATTTCGGCCAGCTTTCCCCTGACCAGCTCAGGATCGAGAAAATATAGCAGAATCTTTGTATAAAGGTCATATTCCTGGCGCCGCATAGCATCCAGGTCGATGATATCTTCAAATAGCCAGTCCTGGGCTTTTGATGGAACAACTTTGCCCAGGCCGTTATCCGGGCTATGGATCATTACCCTGCGGAGAGTGCCGATTTCAGAATTTACAAACAATTTGAATGGACTGGAGCTCATGGGTCAAATGTATTAGTTAATCTTTAAAATGGCCTGAATAAACAAATTCTCTTTACACAGGCTGATTATGTTAATTTTGCCCTATGGACGAAGCTTTAATACATATTCTTACAAATCTTACAAAAAAAGCAGCTGAAATTCTATACCGGGCAGATCTTAAAGGCATAGAACTTACCTTTCAGGAAACCAGGAAAGAATTCAATGGCGATTTTACCCTTGTTACCTTTCCCCTGATTCCATATTCCAAAAGATCACCTGAGCAAACGGCAAAAGAAATCGGCCTCTATCTCCAGGAACATGTGGAAGAAGTAAGTTCTTTTGAAGTGGTAAAGGGTTTCCTGAACATCCGCATGAGTGATCTTTACTGGCTTGCCTGCCTGCAGGAGCTGACCGAAATGAAGAGTTTTGGCGCACAGCCAGCCAACGGGAAGAAGATCATGGTTGAATATTCTTCTCCCAACACCAATAAACCACTTCATCTGGGGCATGTGCGCAATAACCTTCTGGGATATTCTGTAGCTGCGATCCTGAAAGCAGATGGCTATGATGTGATCAAAACATGTCTGGTCAATGACAGGGGTATTCATATCTGTAAATCCATGCTGGCCTGGCAGCTCTTTGGGGAAGGTGAAACACCAAAGAATGCAAAAATAAAGGGTGACCACCTTGTAGGCAAATATTATGTGATCTTCGACAAGGAGTATAAAAAAGAAATTGAAACCCTGATAAATTCAGGGAGTTCAGAAGAGGAGGCGAAAAAAAATGCACCTCTCATCCTTGCCACTCAGGCTATGTTACTTAAATGGGAAGCCGGTGATAAAGAGGTGATCGATCTATGGAAGCTCATGAACAGCTGGGTATATGCTGGCTTTGCAGAAACCTATGGGCGGCTGGGCGTTAGTTTTGATAAATATTATTACGAGTCAGATACCTATAAACTTGGAAAAGATCTGATTGAAAAAGGCCTTGAAGAAGAGGTGTTCTTTAAAAAGGCTGATGGTTCTGTCTGGATCGACCTCACGGCCGACGGGCTGGATGAGAAACTGGTTTTGAGAGGCGATGGCACATCTGTATATATCACCCAGGATATTGGTACGGCGCTGCTCAAGCAAGAAGACTTTCATATGGATCAGAGCATCTATGTGGTGGGGAATGAGCAGGATTATCATTTTAAAGTACTTTTCCTGATCCTCAAAAAACTTAAACTCCCCTGGACTGCAGGTCTTCATCACCTGTCTTATGGCATGGTTGACCTTCCGGGTGGTAAAATGAAATCCAGAGAGGGTACTGTGGTAGATGCAGATGACCTGATGGATGAAATGGAAGAAACGGCCAGGATAAAAACTGAAGAACTGGGTAAGACCATTGACCTTGCAGAGGCTGAAAAGATTTTGCTTAACAGAAAGATAGGCATGGGTGCCCTGAAGTATTTTCTGTTAAAGGTAGACCCCCGCAAGCGGCTTCTGTTCGATCCCCTGGAATCAATTGACTTTCAAGGAAATACAGGCCCTTTCATTCAGTATAGTTATGCCCGGATCCGCTCTATATTGCGCAAGGAATTGCAGGTCGATACCTACAGAGGTACCTGGTTTGCTATGAATGAGGATGAGCGCATGCTGGTACAGTTGCTTTATGCATACAGGCAGGCTGTACATACGGCAGCCGCTGAGTTCAGCCCTGCAGTGATCGCCGCCTACCTTTACGACCTTTCAAAAGGCTTCAACAGGTTTTACCATGAAAACCATGTGCTGAATGCTGAAAACAAGGAAATCAGGCAGTTCCGGTTAAATCTCTGTCTGCAAACCGGGCTGATCATAAAAAGAGGAATGGCTCTTCTAGGCATAGAAGTACCTGAAATGATGTAAGGACCCGCTGGCCCTGGGTAGGCGCTGTTAAGCCCTTACCCAGCGGCCCGGGATCCAGTACCATCCACCTTTTGCACTTTTCCAAAAGCCGTTCTCCCAGATATGCCCTGGCCTTGGCCGCAACCAATGCCCGGCCCTCCAGTTATACTGGTTCTGGTATCCGTTCCAGATCCATTCAGCAGGGATCCAGACAGATGCCCCGATAGGTGGGGGCGGAGGTTTGATGCCCATAGGTGCTCTTGGCCTGGTGCGGACTATGAATTGTTCCCTTACTGTACATGAGCCGAGCAGCATACTTATCATTCCTAAAAACAGAAGTACCTTCTTCATAATTTCGTTTGTTTATCAGGGGTTGTTGTGCCTGAACCCCTTCATATAAAAGCGATTCATTCTCCTTATTCAGAGATTTCAGGCTTTTTGAGGAACCGGCCAGCAACCAGCAGGTCTTTTCTTCCTGCCTGGTACTGGTAGAAGCCCTTTCCTGATTTAATTCCCAGATTGCCGGATACAACCATATTTACAAGCAGGGGGCAGGGGGCATATTTTGGGTTTTTGAAACCATCATGCAGTACTTCCATGATGGATAGGCATACATCCAGCCCGATAAAGTCAGCCAGCTGCAAGGGGCCCATGGGATGAGACATGCCAAGTTTCATAATGCTGTCTATCTCATGCACGCCCGCCACACCTTCAAACAACGTATAGATTGCTTCATTTATCATAGGCATTAAAATTCTGTTTGCAATGAACCCGGGATAATCGTTTACCCTGACAGGGATCTTGTCAAGGAGCAAGGCTACCTCAGCAATAATCCCGGCTGTTTGTTCAGAGGTTTCATACCCCATTACGATCTCTACAAGCTTCATCACAGGCACAGGATTCATAAAATGCATGCCGATTACCTGGCCCGGTCTTTTTGTACAGGCTGCAATGCGGGTAATAGAAATAGACGAAGTATTGCTGGCCAGGATCGCTGAAGGCTTACAACAGGCATCAAGTTTTTTGAAAATGGAAAGCTTTATTTCCTGATTTTCAGTAGCTGCTTCCACCACCAGGTCAGCGTCGGCTGCAGCCGTTTCCAGATCAGTCACCAGGGTAATTCGGGCCATACTTTCCTGCTTCTGCAGATCTGTTATAAATCCCTTCTGCACCATCCGGTCCATATTGCGGGCAATGGTGGTATGGGCCTTGTCAAGCTGGATCTGAGAAATATCAACCAGATTTACAAGAAACCCAAACTGTGCAAATGTATGGGCAATTCCATTGCCCATGGCACCTGAACCTATAACCGTTATATTCTTTATCATATTAATAATGAGTACTTAAAGATTTATAAGATGAATTGATTGTTTAATGTTTTCCCTGTTCACTTCTTTAAGCATTGGCATATAGCCAAGACATTTAACCCCTGAATACTCAAGGATCAGGTCCTGACTTGAGGCATTGTATTCACCTGTAAAAATAATGCCATGGAAAGGTATGTTCCATTGTTTGATTAGTTGCAGGCTCATCAGCGTATGGTTGATGCTCCCCAGGTAATTTCTGGAAACCAGAATTAATTTTGCATTGAAATGACCGATGAGCTCTGCCATCATCAGCCTGTTGTTCAAAGGAACCATCAGACCACCTGCCCCTTCTATAATAAGTGTCTGGGCCGAGGCTGGTTTTTGAAGTTCATGAAGTTGAATTTCATGGCCTTCAAGTGCAGCAGCCTCGTGGGGTGAAAGCGGTGCTTCAAGCAAAACAGATTCCTGAAAGAACTGACTTTTATCATTACTTACAAGGCTCCTTACCCGCTCTGTATCAGAATCAAGCTTTGCTCCGGTTTGTACTGGCTTCCAGTAATCAGCTTCGAGTTTTTCAACCAGCAAGGCTGAAATAATTGTTTTGCCAACATCTGTGCCAATACCACTTATAAAATAGGTATCCATACAGGTAAAATTAAAATTTTAAGCTGGCTAAGCCCCAGCCAGGGCCAGCTTTTTACTTATTTTTGTTCCATGTACGATTTCCTAACGGAGAAGCTGGAAGCCGCCCTGAAAAAGCGCAAAGATGACGGCTGTCTGAGAACTTTAAAATCAGAGGATCATCTTCTGGATTTTTATTCTAACGATTACCTTGGCTTTGCTTCTTCCTGGCCCCTCCAGCAAAAGATCCGGTCAGAAACTGCCCGTTATCCAATGGCCAAAACCGGTTCCACCGGCTCACGTTTGCTTGCAGGAAATTCAGTCTATGCAATGAACCTTGAAACAGAACTGGCCAGCCATTTTGGTTTTTCAGGAGCCCTGCTCTTTAATTCAGGTTTTGATGCAAACCTTGCCTTGCTTTCCTGTATTGCCGGAAAAAATGATACGATCATCTATGATGAACTCGCTCATTCAAGTATGCTTGAGGGAGCCAGACTCAGCCCTGCAAGATCTTATCGCTTTGCCCATAACGATCCTGAAAGCCTCCGCTCAAAGATCAGACTGGCTACAGGAATCGTCTTTGTGGCCGTTGAAAGTCTTTATTCCATGGATGGCGATAAGTCACCCCTTAAAGCTATTGCGGCTGTCTGCAAAGAAGAAGGTGCGCACCTGATCGTAGATGAAGCACATAGTACCGGAATCACCGGCCCCGCAGGCAGAGGTCTTGTGATAGAAAACGGACTTGAAGAGGAGGTTTTTGCCGTGCTTTATACTTTTGGAAAGGCTATGGGAACCCATGGAGCATGCCTGGTAGGAAGTTCTTTGTTGAAGGAATACCTGATCAATTTTGCCCGCCCCTTTATCTATTCAACCGCACTCCCATTTCATACCCTGGCAAGTATCCGCATGGCCTTGCTCCATTCAGTAGATTCGACCCTGCTCAGAGAAAAGCTTATGATGAATGTAAACCTGTTCAAAGACCTGATGAAGACTTCGGGCCTGGGGCTGATCGATGCTGAAGGCCCCGTTCAATGCCTGGTTATTCCCGGCAATGAGGCTTGTAAAAAGACTGCCGCATATTTACAGGACCTGGGCTTTGGCATCAGGGCTATTCTGCATCCAACTGTAGCGCTTGGTAGGGAAAGGCTTCGCATCTGCATCCATGCCTTCAATACTTCTGAGGATATTACCCGGCTGGCCGCAGCACTCGGCGCCCTGCTCATCACTGATTAGTTGGTTGATTTAATATCTTTCATTGAACGTTGAAGCTGCGCCACCATTTCAGTCAGCTGACCCATTGAGGCCTCTTTTACAGGCTCCGGTAATTGCATGCTCAGAAAGGCTTTTGCCTTCCATATTTCGAGAATATCTTCAGCCCCGATTGAATAGGGTTCATAAACAGGATTGTCAGAAATGAGTTTCAGTACTTTCTGCTCCTTGAGCCGGTTCTGTACCCGCTTATAGACAATTCCATCATTTTTGCTCAGAATGATATAAGTTTCACCGCTTTTCAGCAAATTCCAGTTTTCAAGGTATTCAGCAATGACAAAGGTGCCAGGCTGCAACGGAAGCATGGAATCACCTTTTAATTCAAATGCACGGAATGTGCCACCGCTGAACATGGGCAGGTGAAAGCGCTGAAGTGAGGTCAGGTACTGGGGGTCTGCAAAGCCGTTCATATAGCCTGCACTTGCTTTTACCGGTACAATTTCTATATTTTCCCTGTTATCGGAGTTCACCGTAATACTAAGAACCCGGGCAGACTGCCCAAGCCGGGCAAGGGAAGGGTCATTAAGCCTGTTCTTCTCTGCCAGCCAGTCGTCTCCAAGTAATTTGTAAACAAGTTCTTCCAGGCTAAGCTCAAAATAGGAAGCGATCTTCTGAAGTGTTTCCAGTTTTGGTTCAGCTCTTGACTCTTCATATGCGCCGATCACAGGTCTCTTAACCCCTAAGATATCAGCGAGTTGCTGCTGGGTGATGTTTTTTAGTTTTCGTAAATATTTAAGATTCTGTGGAAGAAAGCTCATGCAAAAAATATTAGTAAAATAATTTGATCAGGCTAAAATAATTAGTATTATTGCTAAGCAAATTAGTAATAAATATGCGGACTCAAAAATTTAGTTTTAAAAGAAGCCTGTTTTACGGTAACTTATTTCCTGAATACGTTCCAGTAAAATGGTATGTATATTTGCTGACAGATGCAAACAGGGGTCAATTCCGAACAGGTATATGCAGCGACCTTCCTGAATTTCTGCACTTGCTGGCCCAGGCATCCCGCCTTGCGCCCAGTGGTGGGTTGAAATCACCCGATAAACTTGTTTACCTGGAGAGGAATGTTCCTGTCAGGAAAGCTGAAAAGCGGCTTACTGAGATAATGGCCCTTACCAGAATGCAAAAAGACAGACTCATCAGGTCCTATAACCCTGATTGGAAAGATCTTAAGGCATTACTTCTTGCTGAATCATCTGGCGATGATAAGCGTATGCCTTCTTTTGATAAAAAGCTATCAGGCTGTCTTAAAATAATTAAACCAGATTTTGCCTGAGTTTCCCCGGCCTTGAAATAACTGTTTTTATTTTTTACCTTTTTCGGGCCTTACAAATCTGAGTGCTGCCGAATTCATGCAATACCTTAAGCCTGTAGGGGCTGGGCCGTCCTGAAAGAGATGGCCCAGATGGAGCCCTGTTTTCTTTTCAACTACTTCCTGCCGCACTTCCCCAAAAGAATCATCTTCTACTATCTCGACTTTACTCTTGTCCAGCACTGCGGAAAAACTGGGCCAGCCGGTATGGCTTTCAAATTTACTGTCTGAAGAAAAAAGCGGTTCACCTGTGGCTGCACTTACATAAGTTCCTTTTTCATGGTTGTTCCAGTATTTGTTCTGGTAAGGTGCTTCTGTTCCTTTATCGACCATTACTGTATAGGTAGCGGGTTCAAGTTTTTTCTTCCATTCCTCTTTCTTCTGTGAATTGATGGAAACGGTCTGATGGCTCGCTCCGTTTGTCTGGGCGATAGTGGTCAGGCAATAGAAGCTGATAAAAAGCAGGCTGAGGATACTGGTCTTAAGGAAATTCATAAGGGTAGTTTACAAAATAAACGTGAGAATATTACTTTTGGTTTTGAATTATGACCTTCTTTTGTTATGGTTTTAAAACTGGCCCGATTTTGCATGTATGTTTTTGGCCATGGTAACTGGCGTGTATATGCATATTGATAATACCGAAATTTTTTATATTTCATTTTCCAACCCCTAAAATGTACCTGAATGGCCCTTATACGTTCCAGTACCCCTTTAGAAATGTATGATGAACTAAAGCTAAAAGTTGAAAAACTTAGCATTAATTCTGAGCGCCTACAATCGATCCTGAAAGTTGTGAATCTGGGAGTTATGCTCCATGGACCCGACACTGAAATGCTGGTATGCAATGAAATGGCCCTGAGCATGCACGATATGGTCGAAGAAGATCTTTTGGGTAAAACCATTGAGGAAATTAAAATGCCAGTGATTAACAGGGAGGGTCACCATTTAAAGCCCTGCGAATTTCCTGTTTGCCAGGCACTCAATACTTTACGCCCTGTTCATAATTTCTTAATTGGTTTTATAAGACCGCGCCTGAAAGATGTCATCTGGCTTTCAGTAAATGATGACATCGTTTTTCACCCTGACGGTACTGTCAAGTATGTCATCAGCAGTATGATGGATATCTCCGAACAGATCCGTACTGAAATTGAGCTGAAATCAAGCGAGGATAAATGGAAATTTGCCCTGGAGGGTAATGGGGATGGCGTCTGGGACTGGGATATTGTAGGCAACAAAGGCATTTATTCAAATTCCTATCTGGAGATGCTGGGCTTTGCATATGAAGAGTTCAATGAGCCCCCTAACTGGGAAATGAGACTTCATCCCCAGGACAGGCTTCCGGTACTTAAAGCGCTCTATGACCATGTGAATGGCGTTAACCTGAAGCCGTTCAGTATCGAATACCGGATGTTATGCAAGGACGGCTCTTATAAATGGATCCTGGGTAGGGGGAAGGTCATGTCAAGAGATCTTTATGGAATTGGTACCCGCATGATCGGTACCAATATGGATATCAGTGAAAGTAAAAAAGCAGAAGAACTTTTAAGGCAATCGCTGAATGAAAAAGATGTGCTGCTCTCGGAGATCCATCATCGGGTAAAAAATAATATGGCTGTAGTATCAGGCTTGCTGAACCTTCAGGAAGACTATTTTGTAGATGATCATTCACGATCCCTTTTCCTGGAAAGCCAGAACCGGATCAAATCGATGGCCCTTATTCATGAAAAGCTTTATGAATCTGAAAATTTCAGTTCTATAGGTTTTGAATCCTATATCCGTGACCTGATCCAGACCATTGAGTATTCGTATAATGACCTGAATAAAACAATTTTCATTGAAACTGAAGTAGTGAATGGGTTTCTGGATCTTAAGAATGCTGTTCCCTGCGCATTGATCCTCAATGAACTTTTATCAAATGTATATAAGCATGCCTTTAAAGACCGGATTTCTGGAAAAGTGATCATCAGGTTTATCAATACCGGTGACGAGTACCTGATGGAAGTAGCCGATGATGGAAGGGGTATGAACCTTAAGATCCTCAAAACCAACGGTTCACTTGGCTATATACTCATAGAATCGTTAGTCAAACAGTTAAAAGGTACCCTTGAAATGAGTTCTTCAGTAGAACATGGAAGCAGGCTGAGTATCAGGTTCAAAGCAACTATGCCCGTACAGAATTTGCATTCATAATGACTTGCTATGCCAAAACGAATTCTTGTAGTGGAGGATAATATGATCATTGCCATGGTGACCCGAAAAACGCTGCTGAAGGCAGGGTATCTGGTACCTGAGATCCTGTGCTCGGCAGACGAAGCTGTTGCTGCCACAAAAATGGAATGTCCGGACCTGATACTGATGGACATACAGCTTGATGAAGGGGGAGATGGTATTGCCACCATGCTCGAAATAGCTGGCTTCTGTCATGCCCCTGTGATATACCTGACAGGGAATTCAGAATTGCGTTCCAAAGATAAAGCTGCAGCAACAGGGTTTAGTGGCTTTCTGATAAAGCCTGTTCAACCGAATGAATTGCTGCAGCTTATTGAACAGATTATCGGGAAAGCTTAGGCGCAGAGATTACCGGAATTATCTTTCCAATACTTCCGCTTGGCTCCATGATATCAAGCATATTTGCAAGGGTAGGCGCTATATCAGTGATGGAAACCCTTTCAGCCGATTCTCCGTTGGTTACAGACCAGCCATACCAGAGCAGTGGTACATGTGTATCATATGTTCCATAGCTACCATGGGTTGTTCCTTTGGAATGACCAAAGAACGAACCAGGTTCCGTAACGATCTGAAAATCACCCGATCGTTTTTCATTATATCCATTCTTGAAAAAAGAAATTTCTGCATCAGCAACAGGGGCAAGGGTCAGGTTATTTAGATCAAGCAGTGTATGGATACCTTCGGACTGCTGCAATGCCTCTTTCAGCGAATTATACAGATCGGTGCGGCTGATCTTTTTCTCCTTCATCAGGTTAAGGTTCAGGTATATTTCATCATTTACGATATGCTCAATCAGCCCGGAATCTCCAAAAACAGATGCAGCAATGCCCTTTACCTGCTTCAAAACTGAGGCATCTACAACCATACCTGGTAATTGATGGGCCGTATTGAAGGCAGGGACTGATGCCACACCATGATCTGCCGTCAGGAAGACCAGTACATTTTCCTTTCCAATATAGCCATCCAGGAAGATGAGCAACTCTGCCAGGGTCTTGTCAAGCCTGAGGTAGGTATCTTCTGTTTCTATAGAATTCGGACCAAAAGAATGGCCGACATAATCAGTAGAGGAAAAGCTGAGTGTGAGAAAATCAGTTACTCCTTTCTTGCCCAGCTGCTCATGCTCCAGGCATGAGATGGCAAAATCCTTGGTTAAAGAATTACCAAAAGGGGTAGATTTTATAAGCTCTATATCTTTTTTGCGAATGGCAGGAAGATCATGTGGGAAAACCGGGTTTGATTCACCTGGCAATGGATTTTCATAGGGAACATTATCCGCAGTACTTTCTGTATAGGTATCAGCAGGCAGCAGCGTATTCCAGGGTTTTGATAAATAAGCATCAGGTAATTTCAAGGCATTGAATGCACTTACCCAGGCCGGTAACGCCTTCATATAATAAGTACTGGTGATAAAATTTCCACTTTGGGAATCAAGCCAGTACGCAGCATTGGCCGTATGGCCGGCAGGTAGAATAGAAGCCCTGTCTTTCTGGGAGATGCCAATGACCCTGGACTTGAAATTATCGGATAATCGAAGCTGGTCGGTGATGGTTGTGACCAGTAGGTTGCGGGGTGACATTTCTCCGGCTTTTCCGCTGGCACCTACCGTATGGACTGTGCTGTCATCAGTACAGTAAATTTCTCTTTTCAGTGATCGGGAATACCAGTCATTGCCTACCATACCATTAATGGCTGGAACGCTTCCGGTAAAGATACTTGAATGGCCAGGGGCTGTATAGGTCGGAACATAGGGGTACTGGGCATTTCTGTTATTGAAACCTTCATTCATAAGCCGCCTGAAGCCACCTTTCCCGTATTTGGCCGCATACCTGTATAGAAAATCATACCGCATCTGGTCAATGACAATGCCGACAACAAGTTTGGGTTTAGGCCCTGGGGCAGGCTTTTTTTTCTGTGCCGACACAGGGGTCTGAGCATACAGGCAGCCCAGAAGCATGGCTGCAGTAAAATACATTTTGAACATAGGGGTATAATAGGGCGCAAAAAAAAGTTTACTATTTCGGTTGCTTAAAAGGTGACTGCATGAAGGCTGTCAGGAATACTGACTGCATTTAAACTGTCTGCTTTCACTGTATCACGCCTTGGAATGGGAGTAGGGCAATAATACTTGCGGGTGATCTTGACCTTTGACTTGGGAAACTTTCCATAGGTAATCCCACTTTTAGGGTCATGGTAAAGTTTCTCCATATAAGCGCCGAAAATAGGCAGGGCAGTTCTGGATCCTTCCCCAGTCTGGGAGGTTTTGAAATGAACACTCCGGTCTTCTGCCCCCACCCATACACCGGTCACAAGGTCTTTGGATACCCCAATATACCAGGCGTCAGAAAAGTTTGAAGAGGTACCGGTCTTGCCACCAATCTGGTTTTCTTTTTTCCAGAGATCATATTCCCAGAGTGCCTGTGAAGTACCACCTGGTTCCTGAATGCCTCCCTGCAGCATATAGAGCATAAGCCATGATGTTTCTTCCGAGATCACCTCCTTGCGCTTTGGTTTGAATTCCTCAATCACATTGCCGTCATTGTCTTCAATACGCACGATCAGCATGGGCTCTGTATATGTGCCATGGTTCAGAAATGTTCCATACGCACCCACCATATCAAAAAGAGATACATCAAAAGGGCCAAGTCCGATAGAGGGCACGGCTTTCAGATCACTCTTGATTCCCAGCATCTTTGCATATTTTACAACTTTTTCAGGCCCTACCTTTTCAGTGAGCTGTGCAGTCACTGAATTACATGATTTACCCATCGCCCAGCGCAGCGACATATCATAGAAGGTATTCTTCCAGTCTGCATTTTTAGGAGTCCATGTTTTATGTTTTCCGTCTACTACATCGATATAGGAAATGGTGACCGGTTTATCTGTGATCTTGTCACAGGGTGAGTATCCGTTATCGATGGCTGCCAGGTAAACAAAAGGCTTGAAGGTCGAGCCTGCCTGTCTTTTAGACTGCATGACATGGTCATACTTGAAATAGTCATTGTCAATGCCGCCTACCCAGGCTTTAATATAACCGGTAAATGGATCGAATGACATCATGCCTGTCTGCAGCATCTTTGCATAATAGGTCAATGAATCTATAGAGGAGAAGGTAGTATCTTTTTCACCCTTCCAGGTAAAGACACGCATCCGTTTTCTTACCTTGAGATAGGAAGCTAAGGCCGCAGGATCTGTAAAATGGGTAGTCAGGTAGTTGTACTGGGGCATCCGGCGAATGAGCTGGTCCACAAAATCCTTGATCTCTGTTCCATTCTCATCTACCCAGGGATTCTTGCCTTTCCACTGATTGTTTAACGTATTCTGCAGCGATTTCATCTTAGTATTGACGGCCTCTTCTGCATATTGCTGGAAACGTGAATCAATGGTAGTATAAATCTTTAGCCCATCAGAATAAATATCATATCCTTTCTTTTTTGCCCATACCCTGATCACATTATTTACAGCCGCACGGATATAAGAATCTTTATCTTCTTCATCCATGACAGAGGCTACATCAAGTTCAATGGGCAGAAGAGATACCCGGTTGAAATCGGCCTGACTCAGCATTTTGTTCTTCACCATATGCCCGAGCACTACATTTCGGCGCGCTAAAGCTTTTTCAGGATTATTTTCAGGATTGTAAGTGGAGGTAGCCTTCAGCATGCCTACCAGCAAGGCTGATTCCTGCACTTCAAGCTCTGCAGGTTTTTTATTAAAGTATTTTTTTGCGGCCACTTTTATACCATAGGTATTGTTTCCAAAGCTTACGGTGTTCAGGTAAAGTGCCAGGATCTGCTGTTTGGTATATACATGCTCTATCTTTAAGGCCGTAACCCATTCTTTCATCTTTACCACCAGGGTTCCAAGGCCGGGGATCCTGCTCAGGTATCCGTTGGATTTCTTTTTTCGCGTATGGTATAGATTTTTGGCAAGTTGCTGGGTAATGGTACTGCCTCCGCGTTTATCACCTCTTGCTGTTGACCATATACTCGAAACCAGGGAGTAGTAATCAATTCCATGATGGCTGTAAAATCGCTCATCTTCAGTAGATACAAGAGCATCGATCAGATTTTTAGGAAGTTCCTCATATTTTGAAGGGTTTCTGTTTTCCTTATAATATTTACCGATCAGTTTACCATCACTTGTCAGAAGTTCAGAGGCCACAGAAAACTGAGGATTGCGGATAAACTTAAACGTAGGTGAATATCCAAAAAGGCCCAGTAAGTTCGAATCGACAGAAACGAACAGAAGCACAATGAATAGAATCAGGTAGATCGCATACCGCAGAGGGCCGAATGAAATGCGCCTGAACGGATTGTTGGTTTTCAACTTCCGGAGGCCCTCAAAAAACCGGTTATTTTTATTTTTTTTCCATGCCTCGTTCAAAGGCTCCAGGAATGATAAAACTGAGGAAAGAAATTTATTCAATTTATGACTTGTTGGCTGATACCTGAAAAGCAGGATCAGATATTTAATTTAGTAAGATCAGGCAGGCAGGTTTAGCCAGCTTTACGGGTTTTTTGCTCTTTTGCTGTGATTCTGCTTTCTACCTCCAGCCTTAGATCTTCCAGATAGCTGTTCTTTTGAGGCGTCTCAGTTTTCAGGAATAACATCGGCCTCAAATGTCTGATTATTTTCTCAGTGATCCCAAGGAGGTCTGCTCTGTAAGGGAAAATAATTTCTGCCCTGCTTGAATGCTTTCCTATGTTCAGTATAGAGGTTTTAAAAGGGAAATGGCCTTCCCATTCGGGGTGACTGCCCAGTTCCTTGGTGTTGATATGGTCAAAATACTTTCTCAGATTCTCATTCATGAAGATCCCCTTTTCGGGATCAGGATAAGAAAGACTAACAGATAAGGAAGCAAAAGAGGCATTGCGTTCTGTGAGAAGGCGCAGATCGAACCTTATTTCAGAATTCTCGTCCTGCCAGGTTTTATTGTCCTGCAGGAAATGCCGGGGCTCACCCAGCTGGCCCAGTATGAGAATGGTATTGAATATGCCTGCCGGATTTCTTGAGCCTGCAAGAATCACCTGCTCAGGCCTGAGGCGGTCTATCAGTTGCTGAATCCCAGCTATCTGAGCCACATTGGTATTTCCGCAGGTAGCCAGGTATAAGGTGAACAGGTCACTGGGCCTGGAATTCAACTGGTGGTAAGCAAGTGCATCCAGCGGATCGTAGACGATGATCAGCCTGCGGATTTTCTGGTCATTAATTACATTGGAAAGCCAAACACCCTGGTTGGCTGTCTGCGGTAATGGTTTTTTACCAGGTTCTACGGAATAAACAGATGAAGGTAATTCATTTACAAAAAGCGGAAAGCAACAGGCTACTCCGCTTTTACCTGTTTTATTGTAGATCCGGCCTCTGAAAAAAGCATGGTCAAGGGTACTGTCCTTAAGCTCCAGCTCATAGAAATAAGAACGGGTATGTAGGGATTCAAGCCCCTGAACTGCTGTAAAAGCCGTTAGGTAGTCATCCGGTGCAGGCTGCATGGATGGCTGTGAGATCTTTGCCCCATTCTTTTTGGAAAAATGCTGGATCTCTTCTTTTACTCCAGAAAGCAGGGGTGTTTTAAAAAAATGAAGAAAATCAACAACTGATCCGGAATCCGCTGAATTTCCGACATAAAAATAGCGGTATTCCATCGAATTGGTCTCTTTAAATACTATGATCTCTATACCTGCAGCATTTTTAAGCAGATAATAAGGACTCCCGGCAATACTCCCGGGCTCCGGGGTAAACCCATATTGCTGGGCGAAATCGGCAAGATTAATCTCTTTTTTATAAAGATCAAATTCATTTTCAGGAATAGCGCTCAGTGAAGGGTCAGTTTCAAATCTGAAGACTAATTTATTCTCGGCATTCAGGCTTATATGTGCATCAAAAAGCTGGCCTTCTTTATTCATAAATCCTCTTATCAGCCCGGTCTCTTTTCCGCCGGATAGAAGTTCTCTTTCTTTTTCCGGGAGTTTAATACCAAGAATAGTATCTGGTAAGGTGACCGGTACCACCGGTGCATGTTCCTGTTTCACAATGCGCTAGTTTTGGTCAAGTATATAAGTGACGTATTTTTTCATTTTAACCTTATACCCGATCTGCTCAAGTATCTTCGCTACATTGCCTGGAAGGTCATTGGAGGTTTTACCCTTCATTATAGCCGTTAACGTATAATAGTAAATATTATTCTTATCTGCCCAGTTTTTAAGGTCTTCAGCAGAGTAGTCGTTGAAATACTGATTGATCAGCGTAATAGCATCCTTATATGAGTATTCATTGATATTTCCTTCCAGAGGAGATTTCATAGATTTTTATTTAAGTTAAAGATACATAAACCTTTACAGGCAAAATTCCAATTTGGTTTTCTATCTTCAATAAATCAAATATAAGGGTAATGGAGTATTAAAAAAAAATATAAAAATAAATTTGGAGTTTATTTTTCTCTTTTTTAAATTCGGTTTATGAAGAAGTTAACGGGGATCAGCCTTTGTATCTTTCTGCTTTGCGGAGCAGTGTTCGTCTGCTGGCTAAAGCCGGTAACCAGTGAAATACTCAGTGTCTGGTCTGATATGGCCGGAGGGCGGCCTTTTAACCATGTATTGTTTCTGGCCCAATGGGTTCTTTTATTCCAGCTGGCCTTTATTGCCTGGCTGGCAGGGCTGACCAGTCTGGAACAACAGATGATCAGAGAGCATATGGAGGCAGCGGGTATAAACCCTGCAGTATTCTTTACAGGCTCTACCGCAAAAGCAATCCAGGCCAACGGCCTGGCCGAGATGCAACCCCTTGCGCCTCATGAAATTGCCGGCCTGCGGCATCTGCAGCAACTTGAAAACGGGCCGGCAGTGCTCAGGGATAAAGGCTGGCAGGCTGAACTTGATACGGCTATAGGCAGGGCAGGATGTACTCCTGTCAGTGATGAGCATATTCCCGAACCCACCCTGCCGGTGGGGGCCTCTTCCTGGCTGGTGATGGATATAGAAGATGCAGCTAAATTCCCTGAAACCGGAGTTTCTCTGTCCAGGAGCATTGATCAGTTACTTTCAGAACAGGAAAAAGCAGTGTATGGCCCGGCTGACACCTTTGAGCCTGTTATAATAAAGGGTCTGAATGTATCAGGTTTGCAGATACCTGAAGCAGATGAACCTGAAGATTATAGGGTGGGAGGTAATGCCTTTTCTTTAACAGTTGCTTTTCGGGCGGAACCTTCTCATGCCTCTGTGCCCGAACATATGCGGCCGGCCTGGGAAAGTAAAAACGATGTACCGTTTTATAAAAAAGTCAACTCATTGCTGAATGAATAATTTTTTTATGGCTTTAAATATAATAATATTTAAATTTATATAACTATGATAAATCAGATAATTTTATTTGTGCTCGGAGATGCTTCGCATTTCTATCACCTGCCAGACCTCAGGCTTTCCATTCTGGACATAACCTTATCAGGCGGTACCACTGAAAACAAGCTTACCGCACTTTTTAAATGGTCTATGAAAATCCTTAACATTCTGGTGATCATCGGTGCTGTATATGCAGGTGCAGGTATTGCCAATTCCATGTTCGGTCTCTCAGGCGATGACCATTATGCAGGGAAAGGAAAAGGTAAACTAATGGCACTTGTTTTCGGGCTCATTATCTGGTTCGGTATCCAGGTTATTATTGGTGACATCGGCAATACCATGAAAAACTAAGGATGAAAAGCTATATGAGTTACCTGGCTATTGAGAAAAAGCCATCTTTTAAAGGCATTCCCCTCGCAGATCTCCTTGTTGCTGTGATTGGATTTGTAGGAATGCTCCTTGTCGGTGCGTTTCTGATGGTCATAGGTATATACAGTCCGTATTGGTTTGGCTTCTCACTTTTTAGTTTTCTGGCAGGTATAATTTTTCTGAAGGCAAGAAGCACGAAAGGGCATCCTGCATTTTTTATTTCCTACTTCAGCTATATTATTCTTCAACCCCGTAAACTCATTCCCGCACATGGCAAACTCAGCCTCCGCATCCGGATCTAATTCCGAACGGAACAAAAAGGAAAAAAATCTGGACTCTTACTTTCCTTTCGAATTTATAGAGCAGAATACATTGATCCACAAAAACGGGAGTATTTCCATTGGCTTTGAATGCTGCGGCCTTCCACGCCCGGGGCAGCTTTCAGCTGATCTTTTTTTAAACCTTCATTATGCACTGATCCAGGCACTGGGTGTCTTGCCTGAAGGAGCTGTTTTTCAAAAAATGGAGATCTTCTATGCTGATACTTTTACTAATCCGGTAAAAGGAAAGGGTTTTCTGGAAAAACGCTGGCTGGCTCATTTTAATTCCAGGCCTGTGCTCCTTCACAGGAGTTATGTGTTCCTGTGTTTTCCTAACCCCCGGCTCAAAGCAGACCATCATGCGGCAAATACCTGGTTTGCCCTTGGGAAAAGTCTTTTACAAAATCCGCTTGAAAACCTGGAGGGCCGTTTAAAAGAAGCTGAACTTGATGCTGCGCGCTTTCTGAGTTCTTTAACCATGGTGCCAGAGATCCTTCTTACCCGACTGGGGGATGCTGAGCTTGAATCACTCTGCTATCAGTACCTGAACCTTGAATTTGCCACTGCCCAGGACTCACTCACAAAAGCAGTTTATAATGACCTTACTTCATGTATTATAGGAGACCAGAAGCTGCAGGTGGTGAGCATGCTCGGACAGGCCCCTCATGCCTATACCAGCGTGGCAAACAGGAATGGGATTCAGGCGCCTATGCTTTATCCATTGCTTATGGACCTTCAGTTTCCTCATATCCTTATTCAGTGTATCAAGAGCTGCAACACCGAAAAAGAACTGAACAAGCTTGACCTTATGCGGTCTATGCTCCATTCTTTCAGTAATCAGGATAATCAAGAGGGTGAGATCCAGGAAACCGGTCTAAAGGCCCTGAGTGCAGAGATCAGAAGTAAACATTATGAACTGGTTAAACTCTCTGTACAGATCCTGGTCTATGATTCCGATTCCCAGCTTCTGAAACAAAAAACCAATCAGGTGCTCAGCAACCTGCTTTCCGTATCAGGTTCCAAGGCTTTTGTAGAAAATATTGATACCGGAAATCTGTTCTTCAGCTCCCTGGCAGGAAATGCGATAGAAAACTACCGCTGGATATTGATGCCCTCTGTGAACGCTGCCTGTTATACCTGTTTTCAGTCATTTGCCGGTCGTGACACCCAGGGAATGGTGCTTTGTAACCGATGGAAGCAGCCTGTATTCCTAAATTTCTGGAACCCGGTTCTTGATAATAAGAATAAACTGATCATTGGTCCTTCGGGGTCAGGAAAGTCGTTTACTGTCAATAGTTTCATCAACCAGCATTATCACGAAGGCGATGATGTGGTTATTATCGATATCGGAGGTTCCTATAAAGGCTTGTTCAATGTCTTGAATGGGAAATATATTGAATACAACCCGCTTGAACCCCTTAAGTTCAATCCCTTTCTTGCTGATCTCCATGAGGGGTTTTACGTGCTATCAAAAGAAAAACTCAGCTTTCTGGTATCCCTGATCTCAATTCTCTGGAAACAAGCCGGGCAGGAACTTATGAAAACAGAGCGTTCTTTTCTTCATCAGTACCTGAGTGGGTATTACCAGTTCCTGAATACCCGACTTACCGCAGGTGGTGAGGCGCCTGGTATGGATGGCTTCTACCAATACCTTGAAAGTGAAGCTGAG
>JAYWCR010000056.1:0-15349 GCA_043780395.1 Sphingobacteriales bacterium | reverse complement strand
ATGCATGTCAGAATAGGTGCAGAAAAGCAGGTTATGCCTGCTATGGTCCATATGCCTGAAGGTTAAAAGCAAATGACGGCATGCGGGTAAAAGAAGCTTTACTTCATTGCCTGTTCTGGCCGCATGCGCAAGGTAATCAGCCCTGGAAGTATGCCTGTGAAGGTCTGCATCAAGTGATGTACCCAGCATCTGGCCTATTGCCCAGATATTACCCATTAATACTGTTGAAAAGGCCAGAAGTTCAGGCATGACCACAAGGGGTACCTGTCCATACTGCCATAGGCGGTTTCTGTAATTCAGGTCTGTAGAGATGACGAGTCCCCGCTTTTTTGCAATGATCAGCGCTTCCAGACAAACAGCAGCAAGGTTTGCACTGAGGGCAGGAATAATACCACTCCAGTGAAACCAGGTACAGCCGTCCATGACATGATCCCAGTCGATCTCACCAGGCTGAAGGTCATAAAAAGAGCTGTAACGCCGGTCATATACTACCTCTCCTAAACTCAGACCATTTGCTGACAGTAAAAAGTAGAGTCCCATGCGCGAACCCTTTCTGGTAATGAAACGGGTATCAGTCCCTCTTTCATTTAATGCATCTACAGCCTTATCTGCAAGTTCATTATCAGGCAGCACAGTCATATAGCGGCACGGTTGCCCCCATGAAGAAAGTGCTGCAGCCACATTGGCTTCTGACCCTCCGGGACTCATCACAACCTGTGAAACGGCAGAATCCTCCTCTACCGCAGGTAGCGAAATGCGCCATAAAAGTTCCCCGAACAATAAAACTTTAGGCGTCTGAGAGTTGAAATTTATCATTTAGAGGTTATACTGCTCTAAATTAACCCATTTAAAACAAAAAAAAGCGGCAGATATAAGTCTGCCGCCCCCCTGATTGAAATTTCTTTTATTAATTATTTGTAGCAAATACCTGCACATCAATATTTCCGCGGGTAGCTACAGAGTAAGGGCAGATCTGATGGGCTGTTTCAACAAGTGCAGTAGCATCTTCTTTTGATAATTTTGGCAGGTTCACATGCAATTCTGCAGAAAGACCAAAGGCCCCTGCTTCAGTTTTTCCGATACTTACCAGGGCTTTTATTTCCATTCCTGTCAGGTCCTTACCCTTTCCAACAGCATTCAGTGCGCCGCCGAAACAAGCCGCATAGCCAGCTGCGAAAAGTTGTTCGGGATTTGTATGATCACCATTTCCACCAATTTCTTTAGGCATGGAAATCGGAAAATCAAGGATTCCATCAGACGATTTGATATGTCCTTTTCTACCCCCGGTATTGGTTACTTCAGCAGTATAATCTTTTGTAATTGTCATCATAAAAACGTTCTTGAAAATTAATTTACAATAATACTGATTAACAGGCCAGTCACAGTAATGTTTTCATTACTCCCTTTGAAATTGAATTTAAGAGATACCTTCGCATGAATAATTTCAATTTCTCTTCCATGCGTCTACTTACATTCTGCAAGCATAACGAAACAAAAATAGGCATCATGGTAACCTGGGAAAACCGCGAGATGGTGCTGGATCTCAGCGCAGCCTACCCTGCTATTTTCACTGACCTGAAATCTCTGCTTTCTGTCTGGGAAGGGCACCGGGTGCAGATTGAAAAACTCGTTCAGAACCCGGAAAGGGAAAATTTGCTGGAAACAGATGAAATACAGTGGAAACCTGTTATTACACATCCAGAAAAGATAATCTGTGTGGGCCTTAATTACAGAGATCATGCACTGGAAATAAATGCAAAGATCCCTGAATATCCAGTGATATTTTCAAAGTTCAATAATGTGCTGACCGGTCACCTGGAGCCAGTATTTCTTCCTGAAATTTCAAAGGAAATTGATTTTGAAGCAGAGCTTGCAGTCATCATCGGAAAAACCTGTAAGGATGTTCCGGCATCAGAGGCTGCCGGCTATATTGCAGGGTATTCAATTTTCCATGATGTAAGTGCCCGTGATTATCAGATGCGCACCAGCCAGTGGACATTGGGTAAATGCTTTGACTCCTTTGGCCCTCTGGGTCCATGGATGGTGACCGCAGATGAGATTGCTGATCCGCAGGCCCTGGATATTACTTTGCATATTGGCGATGAATTACTTCAGTCGTCCAATACAAGTGAAATGATCTTCTCTGTTCCGGTGCTGATCGAAGAACTCAGTAAGATCATGACCTTGATGCCTGGCGATGTCATTGCGACCGGTACTCCTGCTGGTGTAGGATTTACCCGCAAGCCTCCGCGTTATTTGCAACCAGGAGAAGTAGTCAGGATAACAATCGGGAGCATTGGAGTGCTTCAGAACACTATCGTCTGAAGCAATTATTCCCCTGACAGGATTTTCTTCTTTTCGGCTTCAAATTCAGCTTTTGTCAATACTCCGGAGTCAAGAAGTTCTTTCAGTTGCTTCAATTTAGCAAATTTAGTGTATCCGGGGCTAGTCTCATTGAATGTGGGTTTCACAGCCACTTCTTTAGGCTTCAATGACTCTGCACTAGGCAGGGTCATCAATGCACTTACACTATGCTCAGAATCTGGTGGGCCCGCCACTGTTTCTGCAGGGGCCTCCTCGGCATGAGTTTCTGTTTTCTTCACTCTTGCAGAAGCATTGATGAGTGGCTCAGCAGCTTTTTTCTCTTTCACTATGGCAAATGAAGAATCCTTGCTTTTGGTGATTCTGAGGCTACTGTCAACCTTTGCAGCCATGCCCTTTCCAGCTATATTATTTATAGAATCCACGGATTTAAACCCTTTTGCAAAACGCCTGCTAGAGTCTTTCGAGGCCATGGTATCTTTCAAAACCGGAATTACAATAGGGTCCCAGGGCCTGCGGATCAACCTGGCACTCCCGGCAGCAGCCGGCGCCGGACCACTCGTGACCGGAACGGTTAAAGATGCTCTGCCAAAAGGGGCAGTAGGATTGACAGGTTGCACAGGGGTGCCTGATGCCATGGAAGATTTGGAAGGAGCCCCCGGAATTCCAGGCACTGAGACCTCCCCTGCTTTGAGCGCATTTTCTATATCAATGGCATTTTTTATAAATGATCCCGAACAGATGAGGTAGTACTTGGTACCTGCATTCCCTTTTCTTTCCAAAAACCTTTTTACCGTAACATCCTGGCTTGACAAGGATGAGGAAACTCCATAAGGCAGGTCTTCTTCAGAGCTTGCCCTGAGTGCAAGCTCGCTGTATATAAATGAAAATCTAGACCCTTTTGAGGGTTTCAGAACCCTTACCTGACTACCTGTACTGATTTTGGCGCCATTTGACAAGGTCAGTACATTTCCATTTAAATGAGCCTGCGCAAAACCCAGACATGGAAGAAAAAGTAAAAAAAATAAGAGAACCCTTTTCATGTAGTTAGTTTTTTTGAAAAGAACAAAAGCAATAAGAAGGTTTTTAAGAGACTTAATACAATCAGAAAAGTTATAGTATCTATAAAATTAATTATTCAGATCAATTTTATCAACCCCCTAGTGCCAGACTTAACAGTCTGCAAGATAGATTTATACTGACGCTAAAAAGCTGAGCCTGAACGGGATCAGTCCATTTTTATGTAATATATCCATTATAGAGAAAAGTAGCCATGAAGGCAATTCAATTTTAGAACTTAATTCGTATACTTGATTAGGAATCCAAATAATATAAATGGATTTCAATTACTAATCTATCATTTGTTTGTCAAAGATTCCGGTGAGAACGTCACCGGAATTTTTTTTGACGCAGGTCTTAACCAAGGGTTTTCAGCCGGCGCTCTGCAGCCCTGAAGGTGGAAAGCTGAATATTCAGGTCGCGCTGAATCACAGGGTTGACATTCTGAATACTGGTTTCGTTTAGTGCCTGCTCATATGCCAGAATAGTACCCTGGATGATTGCAGCGCATACATGGATCACAGCACTTCGCCCTTTTTCGTTGAATTGAAAATCTGATGCAAGCCATTGATCAGACAAGGCACCTCTTTTTTTGGCAGAAGAATCTTCATAGATCGGTTTTCTGCCTCCTGTCATTGTTTCTTTGCCCTTTGAAAAATCAAGCCCATGCAGTATTTCAAGGTGAACCCTGCATTTGCTGATCATTTCATCAAAAACAGGGATAAGATCATGGTCAGGACTTTCCAGTTGAGAAACTGCTTTTTTAAGAAGTTTCACATGTTCATAATTTATATGGATCAGGTCGTTTAAAACCTGATTGAATTTTTCCAGGTGGTTGAGTTCTGCCATGGCGCTGTGTTCATAATTACATTAAAAACATCTCTATTTTAAGAGTTCAGCAAGTGTCTGGTCAAGCTGCTCACCCCTCAACCCCTTTGCAATGATCTTACCCTGAGGATCAAGTAAAAAATTCTGGGGAATAGATTTTATTCCATATGCCCTGGCTACTGCATTCTGCCAGAACCGGAGATCTGATACCTGCACCCAGTTCAGATGGTCATCTTTAATAGCCTGTAACCAGCTGGCTTTATCATCAGCTCTATCCAGAGAAATGCCCATGACCATAAACTTTTTGTTTTTATACTTGTCAAAAACCCTTACCACATTTGGATTCTCCAGCCGGCAGGGCCTGCACCACGATGCCCAGAAATCAATAAGCAGGTATTTGCCCCGGAATGATGATAAACTCACCTGTTTCCCGCTTGTATCGGCCTGTGTAAAATCAGGAGCCATAGAACCAATGGCAGTAAGTCTGGATGCTGAAAGCATTGATGCAAATTTCAAGCCCAGAGGTGTTTCCTTTAGTTTTTTATCAAGCTTTGAGAATGCTCCCTCAGCCCCGGACGGGTCGGGCTGAGAAGCATATGAGCTGACAAGCAGATCCAGACTTACAGCAGATGAAGGGTTGTCAAGGGCAAACTTCTGCACCAGGGATAGATTTTCCTGCACAATTTTATTATACCTGCTTTCGGCATCTGCCTGGAATTCAGGACTTTTCTGTTTTTCAGCGCTTAATGTGCGGGTCTGCTGCAAGAGGTTTTTCATTTCCATTTGCAGGGGCTGTTGCAATTTTTGAAACCTGCTGTTATCCGCATTCATAGGACCTCCGGTGACAAGAGCCCTGAAAAGTGAGTCTTTACCATTTACTTTAGTGATGCCCGGTTCAAGATAAAGTTCCAGCACATCAGCAGGCTGCGAAGCATCCATCTTGCCCAGGTCTATGCCAGAATGATCCAGAATCAGCGTTGCCTTTAATGGATTTTCAACGGAGCCCCTGAACATAAATGATCCTGTTGTCAGGAACAATGAATCTATCTGATAGGATGTACCCTTGCTGTACACCAGAAAAGCTTTTGCAGGCGCATTCTCATTGCCCACCTTACCCTGGATTTCATATGTCAGAGACTGGCTCTTTGCAAGAAAAGGGATCAGAAAGCTGATTATCACACTTGTTATATATAAAGGGAATTTCATTTTTTAGGTTTTACCGGTTAAAATGCTCAATTAAAATCAATGTAATAAAAGATGATCAAGTTCAGCATCAAGTGAATCACCAAAAAGGTTCCTGGCAATAATTTTACCTTCCGGACCGACTAAAAAATCTGCAGGGATCATCTTCAGGTTTAACTTGTGGGTAAGGTCGCTGTGTGGAAACTGCTGGTCTATCAGCTGTGTCCATCCCAGCCTGTCGGCATGTACGGCCCCCATCCAGGCTGTCAGGCTCTTATCAAGGGAAATGCTTATTATATCCAGGTTTTTACCTGCATACCGGCTTTTTATCTTGTTGAAATGCGGATTTTCCTCGCGGCAGGGACCACACCAGCTTGCCCAGAAATCAATCAGCAAGTACTTCCCCTGATCTCTACTCAGGTGAATTTGTTTACCTATGCTGTCAGGCAGGGAAAAAGCTGGAAATAGATTTCCCGGCTCCATGGTATTTAACCGCTCAATGTTCAGACCCAGTCGAAGGGCAAGAATATTATTCAGCGCAGGTGCATCAAGGCGCTCATATAAAGAATTTAGTACTGACCAGTGTGTGCCGTTCCCTGGAAGGGTCAGATAGCGGTCAATGGCAAACACACTTATTGGTGAGGCCCGATGGTTTAAAATCCAGGCATTAATTCTACGGGTAAAGTTTTTATCTGGCAATGAAGTAGTTGACCTGATGATTCTGTTGAAGCTGTCGAGCTGCCGGGCATAAAGACTTCCTCCAAAACGGGTTTCGCCAATTTTATTGCGGCTTGTGGTCACGCTCATCTTTCCCCTATCAAGGTAAATAAGAAGCGAATCGCTGGAAGCCGGTCTGTCATGGGTTTTTATATAGAGTGTATAGTAATCACCCCCGGGAATACTTTCTTTAAATACAAAATGCCCCTTGTCGAGTCTGGCAGTATCTATGATATATCCCTGATAAGAAACCAGGCTCACTATAGCCCCATGCGGATAGCCATGAAGACTTCCTTTAATATTAACAGGAAACTGGGCAACTGCCCCTAACCCAATGACACAGAAAAGAACAAGTAATCTTAGTTTTAACATGGCCTGCAATATCCGTATTTATCCATGTCTCTGATAAAAAAAAAGCTCCGTATTATCAGGAGCTTTTTAAAATTTGCCGTATTTGCCCGATCGGGCGCTGATCTCTTAATTTGATTGCATATCTCTGAGTCTTTTAATTTCACCACAGGCCTGCTGAAGGCCGCTGCGTTGTTTCTCAAGCATACCGGTTAAATCTGATGCATGGTTCCAGTCAAGAGACTTCTCACCCAGTACTTCATTATATGCTTTCAAGGCTGTGTCTTCACCATATTCACAATCACTTAATACCGAATGGCGGCTTTTACCTGTGAATGCAGACTTTACATCCATCCAGGCATGATAGAATTTCCCAGCAAGGGTGGTTCCACCCTCTGCGGAGTTTACACCTAATGAATTTACCTTTCTTTCAAGATCATGGCTATAAGCCGTGCTCTGATCGGCCATCCGCTGAAAGACGGTTTTCAAATTTGAATCTGTTACATTTTCAGTAGCTCTGCTGTAGCCGGCGATCCTGTCATTATTTGTCTTGATAAGATCGTTGAGTGCAGAGGCCTGCAAAGTTTGATTTTTTGAAGTGGACATGGCATTGGGGTTTAGTTCATACATAACGTAAACCTGGCCCGTATCGTTCAATCGTTGATATCTAATTCCCTAAAGATCAGTATATTAATCCTCGTCCTGATCCAGGTCATCATCAAGCAGGGATGGGTCGGGTTCATTTCCGTTAATGACGAAGTCATCTTCCAGACTGGGATCTGAATCTTCATCGAGATACTCTTCTTCAACCCAGGCTTCTTCATCTTCAAGGCCTGCATCAGATTCCTCATCGTCATCTATGAGATAAGTTCTGTTATTATTACCTGCTCTTGAGTTTTCATCGGGAATCTTCGTATGATCTTTATCTCCACCAGACAGACTTCCTGAAAATCCCTGTTCAGGATCCAGTCCTTTTTCAAACAAAACACGGTCAATTTCTTCAGGTGTAAAGGTCTTCATACCCTGACTTTTCCTTTTTGCTGATTCATTTGCTGAAGTTTCCATTTTTTTAAATTGATAGGATCAATATATATGCTAGAAATCCAACCGGCTCATCACGATGCAGTTTGTTTTTGCTGATGATTCCAGAGATTTATAAAGATACTACTGTTTTTCAACAGTTCATTCAAAGTGCCTTCTTCTGCAATCTGTCCCTTGTCAAGCACATAGATATAATCAAAATGGGTGAGCAGATGCAAACGGTGCAAGCTTGAAATGATTGTTTTGCCTGAGAACTCTTTGAAAAGGTTCATATAGATATCATGTTCTGTTTTGGGATCCATGCTGCTGGTAGGCTCATCCATAAGCACAATGCTGCTTGCCTGGGCAGCAAGAACGCCTCTGGCAAGGGCCAGACGTTGTTTCTGACCACCGGAAAGATTTGTGCCCTTTTCAAGAATTACCGAATTCAAGCCTCCGGGCAAATGATCGAGAACGGCAGAAAGGCTGGTTAACCGGCAGACATGATCTACTTCTTCGGGGCTGAACTGAAGGCCGAGAGTAATATTATATTTAAAAGTATCTTCAAAGATCTCAGGCTCCTGCGGAAAAAGAGTTACACTATTTGCAAGAATGTTCAGGTCATAGCCAGCGTCAAGATCTACCTGGATCTCTCCTCCCCTGGATGGCTGGTACAAACCCCGGAGCAGGGCAAGCAGGGTACTTTTACCACATCCGCTTTCACCGATCAGGGCGATCCGTTTCCCTCTTCCGATTTCCAGATTTATCCCCTTTAATCCATAACTTTTATTCCATGCAGGAGGAATGCTGAGTACACCCTGTACACTGACAACCGGATATGGCAGCGTTTTCACCGGATGCGCGTAGCTCAGGTGCTGGATACTGATCTGATCCCAATTTTCAGGCAGGCTTTCATGATTCAATGACCTATGTTCTCTGTCAAATGAGCCGGTAATAGTTTTAACTGTCTGAATATCTGTATTAAACTGAACAATTTGCGTATACTGCTGGGCAAAGTCATAGAACACACTGGTAAACAAGGCGACAAAACCAAGCAATGTAACCAAAGGACCAAGTTCAAAGGTTTTTCCGGGATGGTAATGTTCGAACACATAGCCTACAACTACTTCCCCGTAGATAAGGGAAACAAGGATCTGGGCAGTAAACCATTTCCATTCATTAATGACTACATTTTTAAGAAAAGATGGGTAAACGGCTTTTAACTTATCCATAAGCCCTTTATGCACTCTCTTTTCAAGCCGTAGGGTAATAACAGTCATGATATTGGACAGGCTGTCAAACAAGGTAGAAGATACCGCATGCTCTGCCTCATTCACTTCTTCAAGTGATTTAATAAAGGGTTTGTCAAAGGCATATATAACCCAAATGGTTACCAGACCAAGGCCTACGCCAATAGATCCATAAAGGGGAGAATACCAGACCATGGCTCCAAATGAAAAGATGAATTTCAGGAGCGTCTGCAGATAGTAAAACCCGTTTTCAAAGAATTCTTTCAGGGCTGTAAAAGCTTTGCGGATGCGGTTGATAGTCGATCCGCTATGGTGATCTTTATGCCAGGCCATAGGCAGATGGATCAGTTGATTAAAAAGCCCGTCGAGATAATTTTTGGAAATATGAAAGGCCAGTTTCCGTTCCATGATTCTTGCAGGGCCATGAAAAGCCCATTCAAGCAATTTCAGGCCCAGATAAGCGCCTACATATATCCAGGCATAGGAAAGCACATGACTTCCTTTTTTCTGTATATCACCCACAAACCATCCATACAGGAGCGGATTGAGTGCAGCAACAATATTAGCACATAAGAACAGACCATAAATGAGGGCATACCGGCCCCTTTGCTCTTTTGCATTTTTCCAGGCTGTATTTAATAAAGAGAAATAAGGATTCTGCATAAGGAGCATTTTCAAACTGCTCATTGCTACGTGGTTGTTACAAAAAATGTTTTGAAATTCTCATCAAAAAACGGCCTGTCAGCGTTTTATTTGGAAAATATTAAAGCTCCTAGGAATGGATAAAAGCAAATTCATGTTTGCCACAGGTATTGAAAACAGCTATCCGCTGATTAAATTGAATGACGGCACCTCCCGAAGAGTAGATGAAATGGAAAAATGCGGACATTATACCCATTGGAAGCATGATTTTGACCTTGTCAAAGAAATGGGTATAGATACGCTCCGATATGGGCCGCCCTATTATAAAGTACATACTGCCCCGGGAATATATGACTGGAGTTTTGCAGATGAAACTTTCAGGTATCTTAAAGAACAGGGGATAAATCCAATAGTTGATCTCTGTCATTTTGGATTACCTGAATGGCTGGGTGATTTTCAGAATCCTGATTTTCCTAAGTATTTTACAGAATTTGCAAGGGCCTTTGCCCGCCGCTTTCCTTATATCTGCTTTTATACGCCGGTGAATGAGATCTTTATTGCAGCTACTTTTTCTGCCCAGTATGGCTGGTGGAATGAATCAAGGTCAGATGACCGTTCTTTTGTGACAGCGCTCAAACATCTTTGTCAGGCAAATGTGCTTGCCATGCAGGCCATTCTGGAAATTCAGCCCGAAGCGGTGTTCATTCAAAGTGAATCATCAGAATATTTCCATCCTGAAACTCCTGATTGTGATCCCCTGGCTTCCTTCCTGAACCAGAAGCGCTTTCTTTCCCTTGACCTTACCTATGGCTATCCGATCAGCGTGGTGATGTATGAGTATTTACTTGAAAATGGAATGACCAAGGAGGAATACCGGTGGTTTGAAAGCAAGCCGATCAATGGAAGCTGTATCATGGGCAATGATTATTACATTACCAATGAACATATGGTACATGAAGATGGTAGTACTTCAGCAGCAGGTGAGATCTATGGCTATGCGATTATTACCCAGCAATATTATAGCCGCTATAAATTACCTGTGATGCATACAGAGACCAATATTGCTGAACCCAATGCCGTAAGATGGCTGCAGACACAATGGGCCAATGTAAGAAGGTTGAAGCGTGACGGAATACCTATTTACGGTTTTACCTGGTACAGCCTTACGCATCAGGTCGACTGGGATTCAGCCCTGAGGCTTGACAATGGCAATGTGAATATTCTGGGTCTGTATGATCTTGACAGAAAAATCCAGCCTGTAGGCGAGGCTTATAAAACTTTGATAAAGCAATGGCAGCCCTCCCTTGAAAAAGAAAGTCATATTCTTTATCTTAAGCCCCCCTATTATAAGTAAGTGGTTCTGATCTACTCAGAGGCGCTTAAGCCGATCTTAAAATCAAATTTTTTAACAGTATTATCAGTGCCATTGCTCACCTCTTTAATTTCAGGAATATAAACCTGCCTGCAATAAGGCCGCGAAGGGTTAATATCAGATTCAGGAGAAAGCTTCATCAAAGATTGATCAGGGCCTGGAGAGTAACTATGTTTCATCATTATGTAGTTTATTATTTGAAACAATTAAACTTTCAGGATGTTTGAGTCCCGATTACAGGTTCTTTCACAAGATTTGTCAGATGCCCGTTTTTATCGCTTATCCAGCAACCATATTCATCATCAAGTAAAAAATCAAGACTGGAATTGATAAATTTCCTGAAATTCTCAAGCATTGGCTGATGCGTCTGGGCAGGGTAATGATCTGTATTTAAAAATACATCAAAATTCTGAGCATCTATGATAAAAGCCTGCTGTAAATTCATAAAAAAGAGCTCCTCAGCACAGTATATCACAAGCAGTTTAATGCGGCGCTGCTGACATTCTTCAGACAGAGCCAGCAGTGCCGCATCTTCCGATGATCCGGACCAGATAATGGCCCATGGATCATGTGAACTTATAAGACTTGACCTTTCATCTGCTGTATTTATGGAACCTGGAGAGTAAAAAATGGAGCTCAGGCCTCTTAAATTACAAAGAGAGGTGATCTCATTTCTGAATACAGAGCCGTTACCAAGTATGAGCACCGGCCTCACATCTACATCTTCATGACCGGTATAGATCAGATCTCTGCCATACAAAGCCCTGCAACTTCGTTCCCACCAGCCCCGGGTAAGCAGTACGGGATGGTAAAATGGCTCGTTCCGGCTGTAGGCATGGATCATTTTAGCAAGTATGGTGTGCCTGGGAATGAAATCACTAATGTCAAAGACACCCGGTTCATAATGACCTGAAGCTTTTGTAAGCAGGCTGTTCCAGTCAAAGGACCCAATCAATGCCCAGGGTGTAACGGCAAGGATGTTTACACCCTGAGCACGTAATTTCCGGGCAGTTTCCCATACTGAAAAAAGCCAGCGCATCTGCTCTTCACGGGTACAGTAAAGATGTACCTCAGTAACTGCCATAGGAAGCTCAAATCTGACCCAGGCTTCATAAAGCAACTGATGCAGTCCATCCGGACAGATATGACCTACCCGCACTGCCTCTATATCCGCGTAGGAATGAATTCCATTGCCACCATAAGAAAATTCAGGAAAAAGGGTCAGGTTTTCATCGATGTAGCGTTCGCTGGTCATATAATGGTTGAAGCCAAGAATGGAAGGCTGTACAAGATTTTCTGTAAAGAAATCAAGCTCATTTTTCCCTATGCCTGAAGAGATTAAGTAATTCCAGAGCGGGTGCGCTTCATTGACCTTCCCACAAAGAAGATCATAGCTGAGCCAGCGCCTGTTATTCTCAAAGTCTGCCTGGTATTGCAGCAATAGAGTGCTATGCGTTTTTCCCAGGTCATCAGTATGAAGAAGACTTGCAGTCGGGTTTATCCGCCTGATCGCCTGCATGGCAAGAACCGTAGCTTTGAGTTCGTTGATCAGAATTCTACAGAAGCTGGCTGCATTATTTTCATGAGGATACCATAATCCATACAGGCCGCAAAATCTTGCTGTAGTTAATGGTTCATTTACGGGTGTGTACCAGTTGATCCAGGGAAATTTGACAGCCACCTGTTCTGCATACTTTACAAGCCCTTGAATAAAAGACTCATCCATGATATTTACATAAGCAGGTCCGCTTCCATGATGCACAAGACCTGCAATCACCTCTACACCCGCATTCTTCAGAGCAAGCAGGTTTGATGCGGAAATTGAAAAATCCGCATCAAGATTTTTATCAGGCTGGTGCTGCTCCCATAAAACAGGGTAACGGATCTTTTTGATCCCCAGATGAATGAATGCTTCAATATCCCCAGACCTCAAAAAATGCCCGGAAGAATCAAGCTGGTTAAAGTAGGTATCACCTACTCTGTTTATTGAACATTCAAGCCCCGCCCAGATCTCTGGAAAAAGGTCAGTTGCTGGTTTCATTCAGGAGAGAATGAACTGGCAGCTCTGCCTGAATTTTTTTGAAAGTGGTCAAAGCCTGGGCAACCACCTGATCCATATTATAATATTTATAGGTAGCAAGCCGGCCAACAAAATATGTATCGGATTCTTTGGTAAGGTTATTATAAAGCTTGTAGATCTCCGCATTTTCAGGCCTTGGAATCGGATAGTAAGGATCGCCTTCCGCAGTAGGAAACTCATAAACCAGACTTGTCTTTAAATGTTTCTGGCCGGTGATATGTTTAAATTCAGTGATCCGTGTAAATGCATAATCATTCGGATAATTTACGGTCCCGACCTGCTGAAAATTTTCCTGATCCAGCGTCTCAAATTTGAACTGTATGGAACGATAAGGAAGCTTTCCATAGCAGAAATCAAAGTACTCATCTACCGGACCGGTAAAGATCATTTTACCGAACTGCACTTCATTGCGGATATCATGATAATCGGCATTGAGCATGACCTTTATATTGGGATGATCAAGCATCTTTTCGAACATTTTTGTATACCCATACAAAGGCATTGACTGGAAGGTATCTGTAAAATACCGGTTATCTTTATTTGTACGTGTGGCTACGCGTGCTGTCACAGAAGCATCGAGTTCAGACGGATCCAGATTCCACTGCTTGCGGGTATAACCCTTAAAGAACTTCTCATAGAGTTCCCTGCCGACTGCCTTTACTACCACATCTTCGGAAGTTTTAACTGAAATGATATTTTCAGCCCTTGCAGCCAGAAAACCCTCTACTTCGGCACTGCTGAGGTTGATACCATACAGGCTGTTGATCGTATTTAAATTTATAGGAACAGGAACCTGCTGACCATCTACTGAAGCCAGTACATGATGCTGGTAATTTCTCCATTCTGTGAACGAAGAAAGATAATTCATTACTTCACGGCTATTGGTATGAAAAATATGCGGCCCGTATTTATGAATCAGGATACCTTCATTATTATAGTAATCATAGGCATTTCCACCTATATGATTCCGCTTGTCTATAAGCAGTACCTTTTTATTTTCTACAACTGCCAGTCGTTCAGCAAGCACACTGCCTGCAAACCCGGCCCCAACGATTAAATAATCAAACATACTTTTGCTGAGCTATGGAGGTAAATGTTTTAGAGGTGATGGCGTTCTGGATCAGCTTGAACATATTGCGGTAGGTCTGATCCCAGGAGTTTCCAGCCAGGAACAGGTCTGTTTTGCGGAGCCATTCTGATTTATCCTCAGTTTGGAGTTCATGCTCGGCAGCTCTTATAAATTCTTCTGCAGTAGCACAGATATGAACGAGTTTGTTCTGACCATACGGGTTGATGATATCAGTAATTGCTGTTGAAATTACAGGAATTCCTGCAGCAAGGTATTCAGGTGTTTTTGTCGGACTTATATACCGGGTTGATTCATTTAACAGAAAAGGGATCAATGCAATGTTCCATCCGGAAAGATAAGCTGGTAGTTCGTGATAACTCTTTGAACCCAGGTAATGAATATTGGCATTTCCTGGTAATGTATCAGGGTTAATCTTCACCACGGGCCCTATCAGTACAATATTCCAGTTCGGGCGGGCTTCTGCAATTTCATGGATCAGATCTATATCAAAACGTTCATCGATAACACCATAAAAACCAAGTACAGGCTGGCCGTCTGCAATCTGGTCTGTAGGGCTGTTTTTTACATCACGTGCCTTGCTGAAATGTTCTTTTTCAATACTGCTCGGAAAGGGGTGAATATTTGGATGCTGTTCTTTTTTAGCCTCATAAAGTGAATAACCTCCCGTAAAAACAATATCTGCACGCTCAAGGAGCTCTGCTTCAAGATTTTTCAGCTCCTGGGGTGCAAATTTAAATGCGGAAAGCTCATCCATACAATCATAGATGATAAGTTCAGGATTGAATTTTCTGGTGAACTCCAATGCCATGGGGGTATAGTACCAGAAGGCATAGTCTGAAAGATTCCTGCTCTCCATAAATTTTTCAAACAGGGCTTTTAATACTGACCTGTTCTCTTCAGGTAACAGACCCGGAAAAATATGAGGCACCATGATCTGTATATTTTCACTGATCTTGGAGAAGGTATAATATGACTTTCCCGGTGAATCATATACCGGTTCTTCCATATAGATGATATCAAAAGAATGTGAAAATCTTGTCAGAAGATGCTGTGGGCGCTGATATACAAAATCCCAGCGCAGATGCGAAAAACAGATTAAATTTTTTGGAACTTCTTTAAAGATGTTCTTTATCTCATTGGTTTGAAGGGTATGAGTTACTAATTCCATATGTGTAGTTATTTTTAAACCTGTCGTTCCATAAATGAGGTCAGGCGGCTGACTAAAGGGTGGCTGCAGAAACTTGAAGGAAGCAGGAATTAAAACTTCATGGAAATTTTTATGCCAGTGTGATAAGTTTAGCTTACAGCCTGTTTTACCTGCCTGCTAACCCCATTCTGAGGATATTACAGGGCAATTCGGGCTTGTAGAAAGCACCTGTCTACACCAGAAACCGAAGACCCTGTACAGGGGAGCTGCAGGATAATCTTAAAAAAAAAGG
>JAYWCR010000055.1:0-14141 GCA_043780395.1 Sphingobacteriales bacterium | reverse complement strand
AATGGAAACAACTGTTGAGCAAAAGCTGAAAGCGCTGTACGAATTACAATCTATTCATACCCATATTGATAAAATCAGAACGGTACGTGGTGAGCTTCCAATGGAAGTCAGAGATCTTGAAGATGAGGTAGAAGGACTGGAAACCCGGATCAACAAACATAAAGATGAGTTCAAGGAATTAAATGATGCCATTGCAGTCCGTAAAAGCAATATCAAAGATTCGCAGGCATCTATAAAGAAATATGAAACGCAGCTTGATAATGTAAAGAACAACCGTGAATACGAAGCGCTGACCAAGGAAATTGAAATCCAGGGGCTGGATATTCAGGTTTACGAAAAAAAGATCAAGGAATCGGGTTTTGAGGTGAAATCTAAAGAAGATGTGCTGACCCAGGCTGAAGCAAATATTGAAGAACGTAAAAAAGATCTTGCTATAAAAAAGGAAGAGCTTGATAATATTACAGCTGAAACCCAGAAAGAAGAAGATATTCTGACTGAGAAGGCCAAGATCGCTGAGACAAAAATTGATGAGCGTTTATTGATCGCCTATACAAAGCTCAGAGGAAATGCAAAGAACGGACTTGCTGTAGTAACTATCGAACGTGATTCATGTTCAGGTTGTTTCAATAAGATACCTCCTCAGCGTCAGTCTGACATACGTCAGAGGAAAAAGATCATCGTATGCGAACATTGTGGTCGTATTCTTGTCGATGAGCAGCTTATCGTAGAAATTCAGGAAGGATTGCCTGCCTGAACTGATCTTTTTTTAAAATCATAAGAAATTGCTTCCCTTTCAGGAAGCAATTTTACGTTTAACCCTGTTTTCTGTCTATGAAGGTCCTTGCATTGCTGGTTATTTCCATCTTATCTTGCCAGCAGACAAAAGCCTCCTTTCTTTTTAATGCCACCTGTATCCAGGCCTATAAAAAGATTATGAACCTGGAACTTAAGGAAGGAAGGTTGCTGGTCAATAAAGCGAGAAAAGAGGATCCTGCAAACCAGATACCGCTCTTGCTGGAAAATTATATAGACTTCTTTACGCTTCTGAGCGCTGAACGCCAGGGAGATTATGACAGGTTTAAAAAAAATATGCAGCTGCGCCTGAATGTCCTGGCCGGCGGAGACAGGAGTTCACCATGGTATAATTATACCCAGGGTGAGATCAACCTTCAGGGAGCCCTTATAAAAGCAAAATTTCAGGACTATTGGAGTGCTGCCTGGGAGATCAGGCATGCAGAATCCTTTCTGGAAGATAACCAGCGAAAATTCCCTGATTTTATTCCCGACAATAACGGACGTGGCATTCTGATGGCCCTGCTCGGATCTTTTCCTCCGAGCCTGAGGCTTGCTATGGGTGCAATGGGCCTCGGGGGCAATACCGCTGCTGGCATCCGCCTGATGGAAAGCACCTATACCAGGCTCCTGGCTGGGAAGTATGCCTTCCTTACAGATGAAAGCGCCCTGTTTCTCTCATTTATCCAGGCCTCTGTCACAGAAGACCCTGAAACCTATATGCTATGTATGCAGAGGGCCAGACTTATAGATTCAGGCAGCCTGCTCAAGGCATATGTAACAGGGTATGTAGCCCTGCGTACCGGTCATACAGACAAAGCTATTGAAATTCTTGGGTCCAGACCTGCAGGCCCTGAGTATGCTCCATTTCCACAGCTTGACTATATGATGGGTATGGCCCGTCTGAACCGGATAGATCCGGAAGCAAGGTCTTATTTTCAACGCTTTCTTGCTGAGACTGCAGGTATAAGCTTTGTAAAAGATGCCTGGCTCAAAATTGCATGGACTTTCTACCTTGAGCATAATATGGCTGCCAGCAAACAGGCATTGACCCAGGTTCTCTCTGCGGGGCCGGCATATACTGAAAAAGATAAACAGGCGGTAAGGGAAGCTTCTGCCGGCATTGAAGATGAATCTCTGCTCAGGGCAAGGCTCTCCTTTGACGGGGGGTATTATGAAAAAGCGTTAACCAGTTTAAGCGCACTTTCGGTTGACTCTTTCCGTTCATCACGGTCCCGGCTTGAATACCTTTACCGGATGGGCCGCATTCATGAGGCCATGGGTAAGACCGGCCCCGCCATCCATTTTTATCTTCAAACAGTTGACCTCGGGCGGAACAGTCCTTTTTATTTTTCAGCAAATGCAGCCCTGCATCTTGGGATGATCTATGAGGCAGCAAAGAACAGGAATACTGCCCGGGTGTATTATCAGAGCTGCCTTGAGATGAAGGAACAGGAATACCGGAGCAGTATAGAAAACCAGGCCCGTGAAGGGTTGCAGAGAATAAAATAAACGTCCATTCAGGGCAAGTACTTTAACCATAAAAAATGACATATTGCCTTGGAATTAAAGTAAATGATGGCCTGATTGCCCTGGCAGACACCAGGATCACCTCGGGAATAAATACGACCATCAAGAAGAAGGTGCTAATCTGGCAGAAAGATCAGTTTTCGCTCTTTATCATGACCAGTGGGCTGAGGTCAGTCAGGGATAAATGCATTCTGTATTTTAAAGAGGTCCTCGACAGGGAGCAGTATACCCAGGTCTATAAGGCAGTAAATGCTTTTGGCGATCTCATCCGCAGGGTAGCCTCCGAAGATAAGGCATCACTCGAAGAGGCCGGCTTTAAGTTTGACCTGAACACCATTATAGGTGGCCAGCTTTCTGAAGATGCTGATCATAAATTATTTCATCTTTATCCTGAAGGAAACTGGGTAGAGCTTGGTGAAGGTGCCCCTTTTGTAGTGATCGGAAATTCAGCCCATGGAAAGGCTATTTTAAACAGAACCCTCAGGGAAGATTCTGATATGAAACTGGCATTAAAGACAGGTTTCCTCTCTTTTGATTCAACCCGTCTGAATTCTACGAATGTAGGTTTTCCTATAGATGTGGTGATCTATAGAAAAAATTCCTTTTGCCTGATCGAAAAGCGGTTTGAAGAAGACGACCTTGAATATATTTCAGTTGAATGGGACCGGGAATTAAAAAGATCTGTAGATAATATCTCCGATAACTGGATGGAGCCTGTATTTTCAAACCCGAATGCATGCATACCTGCAGCAATCATTTTAAAGACCAACGAATGAAATTCACTATTGCAGCAGAAATGAGCTATCAGGTACGTGCAGCCAGTACCATTCTTTTTAATATCCATGCCTTTAAATCCGACAGACAGCAGGTCATTGAAGAAAGTTTTGTGACAGATCCCGAGGCTACAGTTACTGAACTTTATTCACCTGAAACCAAGAACAGGTTTGTGCGCGTGTCCATACCTGCAGCCTGCCTTTTTACCATTAAGTATCAGGCATTGGTTGACAGTCATATTACTGTCCATGAAATAAGTAATACAGACGCAGAGATAAACGGTCTTGAGGCCTCAATTCTTCCCTATCTCTATCCAAGCAGGTATTGCCAGTCAGATTTGCTATACCGCTTTGCTGACCATAATTTCGGTCATTTCAAGGGCACATTCTCAAAGGCTACGGCCATTACAAAATGGATCCATGCCAATGTAAAGTACCTGCGCCGTCAGACCAGTTATAAAACATCTGCTTATGATACTGTCACTGAACTGGTAGGGGTATGCCGTGATTTTGCACACCTGGGCATCGCCCTGTGCAGGGCATTGTCCATTCCGGCCAGGTATTATACAGGATATGCCATTAACCTGGTTCCAGGTGATTATCATGCCTGCTTTGAAGTGTATGTAGATGGCCACTGGATCTTGTTTGATCCTACTTTTCTGGTTCCCCTGAATGGAATGGTAAAAGTAGGACATGGACGTGATGCCGCAGATACCTCTATTGCCACCATGTTCGGCGATATGAACTTTTCCACCATGAAGGTAAGCATGCAGACAGCAGAAGAATTTACGCCTGCAGACTCTGGCGCCGGAGAAAATGGAATGATCTCCGTTTCCTGATCATTGCTGCTGCTGTTCCTGCTGCTGCTGCCTTTCTACGATCTTTCTGTTTGAACGGTATAGATTCAGGCCGTCCTTATTTTGCAGCTGAGGTTTTGGCTGCAGAACAGGTTTAAGTACAGGGTCTTCGTGAAGGTCATTGTCATAGGATACACTGACCCCTACCTCAAGCGTATGCATTGAAGAGCCCTTAAAAGTTCCTTTTACGGGCGAGCAGTCTGTAAAGCTCTTGCCAATGGCCAGCCGTACATGCTTGTCTGAGACCATGCAGTTATTGGTAGGGTCAAGTCCGATCCAGTTAAGACCAGGAATGAATGCTTCTACCCATGCATGCGTAGCTCCTTCACCCCGCATGCCATTCTGGTTGGGGCAGATATAGCCGCTTACATACCTTGCCGGAATCTGGATTGAACGAAGCATAGACAGCAGAATATGTGCAAAATCCTGACAGACACCTGCTTTTATATTCATGATCTCCTCTACCGTTGTCTCTACATTGGTAATACCCTTTACATAGTTGAATTTTTCAAATACATAAGTGTTCAGGTATAAGGCTGTTTCCAGGGGATGTTCATTCAGCATTTTTGCTGTTTCGGCGATTGTCTTTAGTTCTGCATGATCGGTATACAGATCAGAATACATAAAGTCTATGAACCGGATTTCCTTGTTATAGGAGCCAAGCATAGCCCATTGGTCTTCCGAATTAAGCTTGTTCACAGGCAGAGGGGTAGCCGTTGTGATCACGATCAGTTCAGACTCAATTGAAAGTAAAGTATGCGGGCTTGCCTGGGTAAATACCCCTGTATCGTTTCCATAATAGTCTTTATAGACCAGCACATTGGGCTCATTGGTAATTCTGATGATATGCCTGAGAACTGCCTGGTTCACATCCCTTACAGGATAGAGCATGATCTGGTTGGCATTATCCCTTACAGGTACACTATAATTATAACGGGTCAGGTGTTTGACAGTAAATCTGGGCATTGATCTCTTTAGCTATAGGAAAAATAATACATATCAAGCTCTTCGCCAACCTTCATAAGGTCTTGCCGCAGAGAGGTCAGAAAGGCTGGCAGGCCAGATTCATAGATAGTCTCCATGTCTGAGAACTGAACCTTGCTATGCAGACGGCCAAGCATGAACAGAATTTTATGATAGTCTTTGTTCGTAGTCGTTTTCAGCCGCTCGAAATAGATCATCAGCCTGTTCAGGCTATACAAAATAGACCTTGGAAAACTTTCATTGAAAATGATCTGGTGCAGGGTATTGGTGGCCAGTGACCCTGACTGATACGTTTTAAGGAACTGCTCATAACCTGAAATAGAATAGAGAAGATTGTTCCAGTAAGGAGAATCATTTCCTGGCATTTCATCTGCAGAAAGGTCTTTAAACTTTACATTCAGGATATCTACAGACTGTATGGCCCTTTCAAGAAATTTTCCGATATGCATGAAATAGAGGCCTTCTCCACGGGCCATGGTCACTTCAAGGGTCCCATAGTAAATCATTCCCTGTTTGATCAGGCTATCCAGCACTGATACCGGCTCTTCCAGTAAATGAGCATTTTCCATCTCCAGCTCCCTTACAATATGGTAATATTCATTCAGGCATTGCCAGACCTCCTTGGTGATATGGTCCTGAACGGCTTTGGCATTGTCCCTTGACCTGGTGACTATATTGCGGATGGAGTTCTGGTTTGCAGCCTCACAAACCATAAAGAGCAATACTTCATTTGTCTTTCCGCTTAATTCCAGGATCTGTTCCTTTTTCAGAAATGAAAATATCTTTAATGCTGGTTCCCAGCTGAATTCATTTATGTCATCCTGTGAAGAAATATAATTTATTTTAAGCATTCTGAGAATACCATCGGTACGCTCCATATACCTGGACATCCAGTAAAGTGAATCTGCAACCCTGCTAAGCATCGTTTTTTGATTTAGATAAAACCCAGGTATCCTTGCTTCCACCCCCTTGTGATGAATTCACCACCAGGGATCCCTTTCTTAATGCCACGCGGGTCAGGCCTCCGGGCACTATTTCAATTCCCTTCGGGCCATATAAGGCAAAAGGGCGAAGATCCACCCTCCGGGGCTGGATCTTCTGGTCAATATAGCAGGGTACTGTACTCAGATTTATGATAGGCTGGGCAATGAAACTTCTGGGGTCAAGGTTCACCTGTATTATATATTCGTTAATTTCTTCCTCCGTGGCAGCATTGCCGATCAGCATTCCATAGCCCCCGGAGGCATTGGTACGCTTGATGACCATATTTCTGATATTGGACAGCACATATTCCTTCTCCTCTTTAATACTCAGCTGGTAGGTGGTCACATTTTTCAGCAGGGGCTCCTCATTCAGGTAATAGCGGATCATTTCAGGCACATAGACATAGATGGCCTTGTCATCGGCAACCCCATTGCCGGGTGCATTGACGATGGCCACATTCCCTTTTCTATAAGCTGAGAGCAGGCCAGGTACTCCCAGTAAAGAGCTTCGGTTAAATACCAGCGGATCCATAAACTCATCATCTACACGCTTATAGATCACATCGACCTGCTTAAGTCCGTTCGTGGTTTTCATATATACCTTATGGTCATTGACTACCAGGTCCCGGCCTTCAACAAGTTCAATTCCCATTAAGCGGGCAAGTGTACTATGCTCAAAATATGCAGAATTAAAAATACCGGGGGTTAGCAGTACAATTGTTGGCTTGGACCTGGGTGAAATATCAACAAGGTTCTGATATAAAGAAGCCGGGTAATTGGTGACTGTTCTTACATTGTTCTTGGGAAGAAGATCAGGAAGAATCCTCTTGGTAATGCCCCTGTTCTCCAGCATATAGCTGACACCTGACGGGGTGCGCAGGTTATCTTCAAGTACGAGGAATGATCCATCTGTATCCCTGATCAGGTCAATCCCTGAAATATGGATATGGATCTGATGAGGAATCTGTATTCCATGTAATTCACGAAGGTAATGAGGGCATGAGAAGATAGTTTCAATAGGGATCAGGCCATCTTTTAATATAAACTGGTCTGAATAGATGTCAATAAGAAATAGATTCAGTGCTTTAAGCCTCTGGGTAATGCCTTTCTCTATAAAATCCCATTCCATGGCAGTAATGATCCTTGGAATAAGATCAAACGGAAAAATCTTCTCAATTCCTTCTCCGCTTTGGTAAACAGTAAAGGTAATTCCCTGGCTCATGAACAATTTCTTAGCTAATTCTTCTTTTTTAGCAATATCATGCCCTGAAATTTGATTCAGATAGGAAAAAAGTGAAGAATAAGGGGCCCTGGTATAATCCGGATGAAACATCTCATCATATACATTCTCCGGTATATCATATTCTGAGAAAAGGGTTCCTTTTTCGATCATTTTTATTCAACAGGTTAAATACAGGTCAGAAATCATTACAATAGCTATAAAGATACCTTTTTGAATAGGTGATTCATAAAAAAAGCCCGGCTGTTTCGGCCGGGCTTCCAATGTATTTTATAAAAACTATTTAGACTGTCTGTTTCTGATCAGGGGCGAGGTCTTGATCATTGCCTTGAATCCCGGCTCATGGATAAATGGGTTAAGCTGGATCCCATAATTTCCTGCTCCCTGGGTGCCAGGGCCGGCTGAAACCTGGTTAGTATGCGCGCTATAGGCAAGAATACCTGTCCGCTGATAGTTCAGGGCAGCCTGAAGACCATCTTCTGAAGGATCACCCCAGTCATAATCAACCCCGTCATAGACCTGGAGATCTGGCTTGAGGCCATTTACATACCCACCTGTTCCATTGGCATTCTTTGTCTCGAAGTTCAGAATGAATGCCTGGTATACAGGGTTCTTTACCGGAACAGGAAAAGATCCTGCATAGCCAAATGGTTTACCTGCGGTATTTGCATAGGTAGCTGGAAGGCCCTTTGCAAGGCCGATGAGTTTAATATTGGTAAAATAAGGATACAAGTTATTGATCACCAGCTCTGCTGCTGAGGCGGTGCTTTTGCTCACAATAAAAACAAGGGAGCTGATGCCCAGAGCGGGAGGATTTCCAGCATCTGATTTATTGATACTGATAGTGATATCATGGTCATAATTCTTATTTCCAAGTTTATAATACTTGTTCAGAGTGTCATTATACCGCTCGGTATAAAGCACCTTTTTATCATATTCCGCAGGGATCAGGGCATTGTCCATTTGTTCAGCAATGGTTGTATATCCGCCTCCATTATAGCGAAGGTCTATGATAAGATCGGTAATGCCTGCTCCCTTAAGCTTCTGAAATGCAGTGTCGAGACCTTTATGTGAAATATTTCCGCCGCTGCCCAGAGGCACCAGAAAGGTATTATAAGCAATGTAGCCAACTGTTTTGGTTGCCTGTGGAAATACCTTTGTAATGATCACCTCGTCATCGGTGATCGTAGCTTTTGTCAGTGAAAGGCTAATGCTGCTGCTCCCTGCAGGGTTGCGGAATTCGAACGTTGCAGAAGCACCGTCCAGGGCAGCATTCAATGATCTTAGGGTAGCTGCATCTGTAGCCACCTTAATTGAATTGATAGAAAGAATCTGCCAGCTGCGGCGAACCCCCTGCTGGTATGCACGGGAAGCGTGAGCCGCATAGCTTACCATCAGGTTTCCACTGAGGTCGAATGCATATTTCATCCCAAAAGTGGCTGTGGCATCCAGTGCCGAAGCAAGTGCTGTAGGAAATTCAGCTTTGAAGGCTGCCTGGGTAAGGATAAAACTAAAATGATCGTAATGATTTCCTGTTACTGAATTCAGGGGTGAGAAGCTTTTTATGGCTTCAAGCTCTGCCTTCAGGGTATCTGTAGCTGAATAGGAATGAGCTGCAAACCCTGCAGGAATGCTGCTGTTCCACAGGTAGTAACGTTTTGAGATAGAGGCCAGTGAATCCCTGAGATCCAGAGAACCGGTTTCCAGTGCTGTACTGGCGGAAGATTTTGCTGCTGCCACCGGACTGTCTTTTTTACAGGAAGGGAATAAAAAACAGCATCCTGCCACCAGCAGGGATGAGAGGATGCTGAACTGTTTTTTGGAGCTTATCACTACTATGGATTAATTATGCTGAATATTTCCTGCCGGCTTTATCTTTCCCTGAAGGGTGCGCAGTACCTGCACACCTTTTCTGCCTTCTAAAACAATAGCATTGCGCTTAACCATTCCGCTAAACCGGGTCTGACGAATCTGGCTGTTCATTTCCAGGCCCAGAGACCCTGCCGTTCCTGTATGGTTTCCCAGAGCAAGCTGGTTATTGTTCTTCATATATGAAAGAGTGCCAGTAGACATATATCCTAATGCGGCCTGAAGACCGTCTTCTTTCGGATCCCCGAAATCAAACTCAACCCCATCATAAACCTGCAGGTCGGGTTTAAACCCGCTCACATAATTATCAGCTCCATTCGCATTTTTGGTTTCAAAATTCAGCACAAATGCCTCATAAATAGGTTTCTTGTTTGGAAGCGGGAACTGACCTGCATATCCAAATGGTTTACCTGCAGTATTGGCATAGGCTGCTGACCTGCCTTTACCCAGGCCTATCAGTTTAATATTGGAAATATAAGGTGTCAGGTTATTGATGACAAGTTCAGCTGCTGAGGCTGTATTTCTGCTGACAATGAATACAACACTGTTCACAGGAAGGTTGGTTGGATTTCCTACGTCGGTTTTGCTGATATTGACAGTTACATCATGATCAAGATTTTTATATCCCAGTTTATAATATTTATTCAGGCTATCATTATAATGCTCAGTATAAAGCACCTTTTTGTCTGCCGATGCCGGTAAGAGTGCGTTGTCCATCTGCTGGGCTACAAGTGTATAACCACCACCGTTATACCTCAGGTCAATGACCATATCAGTCACACCTGCTGCACTAAGCTTTGCAAAGGCACTGTCCATACCCGGATGAATTGGATTTCCTGATTTATCTGTCTGTGTAAGGAAAGTATTGTAAGCTAAATAACCTACCTTTTTAGAGCCTGCAGTGAAAACCTTGGTCGTGATCACCTCATCATCCGGAATATCCTGCTTTGTGACAGTAAGGGAAACGTTCTTTCCCGTTGCAGGATTCTGAAATACAAAAGTTGCTGAACTTGAGTTCAATGCAGCATTCAATGCGGCAATGGTACTGGCATCAGTAGCAGCTTTTGTTCCATTGATCGAAATGATCTGCCAGCCCCTGCGAACACCCGACAGGTAAACAGAGGAGGCATGCGCTACATAATTTGCACGCAGATTTCCATTGCGGTCAAATGCATATCCCATACCGAAACTGGTAGAAACGCCCTGTACAAATTCTTTCTGATAGTCGGCTTCAGCAAGTACAAAGCTGAAATGATCATAATGTGTATTGGTGACTGCATTCACTGGTGAGAAAGCTTTGATTGCCTCCAGTTCAGAATAAAGGGTATCTGCAGAGGAATACGTATGGGGCTTGAAGGTAGAAGGAATATTACTGTTCCAGAGGTAATACAGACTGGAAATATCTGCCAGTGTATCGCGCAGATCACCATTTACACCTGTTGTGCTGGTTCCACCACCACTTTTCGAAGATCCCTGCATCGGAGCCGGGTTATCCTTTTTACAGGAGGTATAGAAAAAACTTAGCCCGGCCAGCAGCAGGGCTGGCATAAGTCTTTTAAGGTATTTTTCTGAGAGCATCATAAACCGCTTTTATAAATTATAATTTTCAGTTGTTCAATAATTATTCCACGAAATGCAGGTCTTTAAACCTGTTAAAAACAGCCAATACTTTAATATGGCCACTGGCATATGACCTGTATAGCCAACAAGGTAGAAAGATTATCGGACGTCTATACATCTCTATGGCACTTAATTCAACGTTAAACAATTTACGAGCCGGCACCTATAAAAGTTCTTCGCCATCGAGGTAAAAAACATAAAGCTCTTTGGGGCCATGAGCTCCGAGAACCAGCGTCTTTTCTATATCAGCAGTTCTGCTTGGCCCTGTTACCAGGGTGATAGATGAGGGTAATTTAACCCCGTATTTCACCCTTACTGCAGCAAGGGCTTCTTTAATATCTGTAACCATCTGGGAAGCATGAGCAACTACAATATGGATGGCAGGAAAGATCATCAGCCTCCGGCCGCTTTGCATACCGGTGGAGATCAGCACACTTCCATTTCTTGCCACCAGCGATTCGCAAAGGGTAATGCCTGCATCTGCAGTCAGTAAAGATTCAGGTGTTGAAAAGAATGGGAATTCAAATTCTTCAAGAAAGCCTGTCAGGGGTTCTTCCCAGCAGACCATTTTTTTGAGATTATGTTTTTCAGCCAGATCAACAAGGCCTTCAATAAGGCTTAATTTATCCTGACAATAGAAGAACTGACCATTCACCCTGGTCAGTTCTTCTGCAAACATGATCTCGTTCTCACGCAGGCAGTCTTTATATAAAGGCGTATTGTCAAGCTCAGGATAAGGATTCTCCCGTTTATCAATCAATGCCTTCCGGATATTTTTAAGCATCCGCTCTTTTGCAGTAACCAGACCAGCCATTTCTATTTGATGATTGAATTAAATACCAACAGCAACGCTTTTTGGGCGTTGCTGTTATAAATATTAAATAATTAAAGCATGGATCAATCCAGCCGCTCTTCCAGTGACATCGGCAGATCTGTCTGCTCTGGTGCACTTACATTTCCTGACTTTCCGTTTACATATTCGTCATAGGTAGTCCGGTTATCGAAAGGACGCTTTCCAAGAATTTCTTCCAGATCAGACTGGAAAAGGATTTCTTTTTCAAGGAGTTTCAATGCAATAGTCTCAAGCCCTTCACGCTTTTCAACAAGCAGGCTGCGGGTACGCTGGTAGGCCTGGTCAACGAGCAGACGAACTTCCTGATCTATCAGGTTAGCTGTGCTGTCTGAATATGGCTTTCCGAAGGTGTACTCATTGCCTGTATCATTAAATGAGAGGTTTCCTACCTTATCATTCATGCCATATATGGTTACCATAGCATAGGCAAGCTTTGTGATCCGCTCCAGGTCATTCTGTGCGCCGGTCGAGATCTTTCCAAAGATCAGGTCTTCAGCCGCACGGCCTCCCATGGTCATGCACATACCATCTGTCAGCTGTTCTGTGGTATACAGGAACTGTTCTTTTGGTAAATATTGTGCATATCCAAGGGCTGCAACACCTCTTGGTACAATAGAGACCTTAACCAGTGGATCTGCATGTTCAAGGAACCAGCCTGTAATGGCATGACCAGCTTCATGATAAGCTACAATTTTCTTCTCTTCGGGTGAAATGATCTTGTTCTTCTTCTCAAGACCACCGATCACCCTGTCAATAGCATCCTGGAAATCCTGCATGTCAACAGCTGTTTTATCCTGACGGGCAGCAATCAATGCAGCTTCGTTGCAGACGTTAGCAATTTCGGCACCTGCAAAACCAGGAGTCTGTGCAGAAAGTTTTCTTGGATCAACACCTTCCGAAAGTTTAAGCGGTTTCAGATGCACTCTGAAGATCTGCTCTCTTCCATTCAGGTCAGGCTTGTCAATGGCAATCTGCCTGTCAAATCTACCCGGGCGTAACAGGGCAGAGTCAAGTACATCAGGGCGATTCGTGGCAGCAAGGATGATCACCCCTGAATCTGTTCCAAAACCGTCCATTTCAACCAGCAACTGGTTCAATGTATTTTCTCTTTCATCATTTCCACCCATGATCTGGTTCTTTCCGCGGGCGCGGCCAATGGCATCGATCTCATCAATAAATATGATACATGGAGCCTTGTCACGTGCCTGTCTGAACAGGTCACGTACCCTGGATGCACCCACACCCACGAACATCTCCACAAAGTCAGATCCTGACAGGGAAAAGAAAGGAACCTGCGCTTCTCCGGCAACGGCCTTGGCAAGCAGCGTTTTTCCTGTGCCCGGCGCACCTACAAGTAAGGCGCCTTTTGGAATTTTACCCCCCAGATTCGTGTACTTTTTAGGGTTTTTAAGGAAGTCAACGATCTCCATAACTTCCTGCTTTGCCTCTTCAAGGCCAGCTACATCGTTAAATGTAATATTGACCTGAGATTCCTTATCGAAAAGCGTTGCCTTTGATTTGCCGATATTGAAGATCTGACCACCAGGCCCTCCACCTGCACCACCTGAAAGCCTGCGGATCACGAAGAACCAGAAGAAAATCAATAAACCGATCGGGATCAGGAATGGAGAAAGATATTCGATAAGATTACTTTGCTTGGCAATATAACTTACACCCACTCTTTCTTCAACCGGTAGTTCTTTCTGGGCATCCTCAAGTTCTTTCTTCAGGTTTTCAGCCGAAGCTTCTGTGAATCTGAAAAAAGGTACAGGCCCGGTATTCTGAAAATTATTTCCTTCAAGCAATGATTTTACCTTGGCATCATTCTGCTTGGATTTTTTAATATATACATCTACATACCAGAGGTCACCGTCAGCCTTAAAAGCTTCAAGCTTTTCAACATCACCCTGCTTCAGCAGAACTGTATCAAATTTCTGAAATGAAATAATAGTCGGATTGCTCACATGCCAGAACTGGTATAACATAAGCAGACCAACCAGAACAATTCCATAGATCCACATCCAGTTGAATTTTGGTGTATTGTTCAGACTGGGTTTTTTTATCGGACGAAGCCGTGGTATTTTACTGTCTTCCATCTTTTTCTTTTTCTCTTCCATCCAGATTTTTCTATAAAGAATATTCAACAGACCCCCTTTTTTACGGGATCTTTAAGAAACTGATAATAAGCGGCTACAGGAAATCAACAGGCCGGTTTTAAAATCAGGCACTTTTATAATTCATGATCTCTGCATCTCCCCATAATTCTTCAACACCGTAATAATATCTTTTTTCTTTTTTAAAGATATGTACTACTACATCGAAATAATCAAGGACAATCCATTCTGCAGTAGAAAATCCTTCCTTTCTCCAGGGCTCTTCATTGAAATGGGTTTCCATTTCGTGTTCTACAGAGTCAGCTATTGCTTTTACCTGAGTGGCTGATTCTGCATGGCAGATCACAAAATAGTCAGAAACCGAGCTTTTCAGGTTTCTTAGATCCAGGCGGACAATGTCACTGCCTTTTTTTTCCTGTATACCGTGTATGATAACTTCTGAAATGGATTGTGTTTTCTCTTTAATACCTTTGGTCATTCAATGGTTTTTATTAAACTCTTAAAAGCTTGCAATTTACTAACAATT
>JAYWCR010000054.1:0-33888 GCA_043780395.1 Sphingobacteriales bacterium | reverse complement strand
AAATCCCGACTTTGAAATCAGTGTGAGTGTGGGTAAGAGGATAGGATCTGTTTTAATATCTTTTCTACCTGCATAAGTTAGGTTTGATATATACTGAAGTCCTGCATTTACAAAAATACTCTGGCCGCTCAGCCTGGTTTCAGTTTTAGCCAAGGTATCATTCTGAATTGTCTGTGCCTTTACCCCACATACAATAAAGCTCAATATCAACACTGCGATTGTTCTGATCATAATCAACGATTGTATTAAAAATGAAAGAGGGCTATTTATCAGATAGCCCCCTGTATTTATTTACTGTTAATTAATTAGTCTTCTTGGTAGAAACACCAGCTTTTGCGGATGCAGATGATTTAACACTTGTATTCTGATTGCCTGCCTTCACATCAGATTTTGCGGACGCCATCGCAACTGGATGTGGATGACCAGAACCAGCTGACTGCTGAGGTGCTGGTTTTGCAGGGGCAGAAGATGGCTCCTTTGGTGGGTTTACATCTGACTGTGGCTTTACACCGGCCTTCTCATTCTTAGGAGCTGCTTCCTTCGTAGGCTCTTCAGTCTTAGGCGCCGATTCAGTTTTTGGTTTTGAAGTATTACCTGCTTTTGCAGTTGCTGACCCGGAAGCTTTAGCAGTTGCATTATCTGCAGTTGCCGATGACTTTGCTTTCACAGAACCTGCTGCTTCTTCTTTTTTAGCACCTGCCATTTTTTTAGCTGCATGAGCTGCCGCCATTGACTGCGTAGCTACCTGTCCACTCACACTTGTTGCTGAGCTAATGACTTTTTGAGTTGTTGCTGCAGCATTTACAGCAGGAATGGCCACCTGAGTAGCTATTTTGGTGGCTGTTGCAGCGCCTACATTGATTTGAGCAAAAGTTGCCTGAGCTGAAAGTACAGTGACAACAAGGAATGCAGATTTAATTAGATTTTTCATAATGATAATAAATTAGTTGTTTGAATTAATCTTTTTTACTTATTAATAATATTTACGTTAAAACATTATTAATTTGATATCATTTGATTAAATGTATCATTTAATCAAGAACTATATGATGAATAGAAATATTAAGTTATTTGCCTACTGGTCTGACAACTGATTTTATGATTAACTTGAAATCAGTTATCAGGTATACTATGAAATTGACAGGTACAAAATTGGTTTTACTATTGACACTAACGGGCTGTTCATTTAAATCTGCCGCTCAAAATCATGTGAACTGGTGGCTCACTACGAATAATAAAATATCCCTTCTGGCCGGTCAGAAGCCCATCCTTCCTGCCGAAAAAGATAGCCTTCAGAAGCAGGTCATCATCGTCGATCCATTGCATAAATACCAGCAAATGGATGGTTTCGGCTTTGCCCTCACCGGAGGTAGTGCACAGCATATGATTCATATGTCACCGGGCGCACGGAAGAAGCTTATTCAGGAATTATTCGGCACCATGAAACCAGATATTGGCATCAGTTATCTGAGACTTAGTATAGGTGCCTCTGATATGAATGACCATACTTTTTCATATGATGATATGCCCCCAGGTGAAAAAGATCCGGAGCTTAAAAACTTTAGTCTGAGGGAAGATGAGAAGGATGTTATTCTTGTATTAAAAGAAATTCTTGCAGTGAACCCTTCTATAAAAATCCTTGGCAGTCCCTGGTCTGCTCCCCTGTGGATGAAAACAAATGAAAACATCCAGGGAGGTAAACTCAAGGAAGAGGACTACGCCGTATATGCACATTATTTTGTGAAATATATTCTTGAAATGAAACAGCATGGGATTCTGATTGATGCTGTAACCGTACAGAATGAGCCATTTAACGATGGCAATACCCCGAGCATGTCGGTCTTTGCCAAGGAAGAACTTAAATTCATCAGGGATCATCTGGGCCCTGCTTTTGAGCGTGCCGGAATTAAAACAAAAATTATTCTGTTTGACCATAACTGTGATGCCCCTGAATATTCTATCTCTGTTTTATCAGACTCCAGGGCAGCAAAATTTGTAAACGGTTCTGGATTCCATTTATATGCCGGCAAAATCTCAGCCCTGAGTAAGGTACACAAGGCCTTCCCTGAAAAAGCTATTTACTTCACAGAGCAGATGGTAGTCAGCAAAACAGATTTTAATACAGCAAAACCCGTGAGCCGCATTCTTATTGGAGCTACCCGAAACTGGAGCCGGAATGTTATTCTCTGGAATCTTGCTGCTGATCAGAATAACCGGCCACATACAGATAATGGTGGTTGCGGGTCATGCCAGGGCGCAATTACGATTGAAGGCGATAGTGTGAGCAGAAATCTTGCCTATTATACCCTTGCACATGCATCAAAGTTTGTTGCTCCGGATTCTTATAGAATTGATAGTTCAATACCTGAAGGCCTGGAGAATGTGGCCTTTATGACCCCTGCCGGAAAAATAGTGCTCATTGTTGCGAATAACTCACCCAAGCTCCGGGCATTTACAATATCAGTGAATGGCTTGTTTTATAATTCCAGTCTTGCCGAAGGCTCTGTCGGTACCTACGTATGGTAAATTACACCTCAATGAAAAAAATTTATTTAGTGTTGCTTTCGACGATCAGCCAGCTTCCGATGGCCCTGGGGCAAAGTACTCATTCTGATACGCTTAACCTGCCCGTGATTCAGCTATCGAATGGCTCCCTGGCAGGCGTCATGGAAAGTTCCGGAGTCCGTTCTTTTAAGGGTATTCGGTATGCAAGAGCACCTGTGGGTGAGTTAAGATGGAAAGAGCCGCAGGCTCCTCAAGGCTGGAAAGGAATCTATAAGGCTGATCATTTTGGGCCTCAGGCTATGCAAAGGCGCATCTATTCAGACATGAGGTTCAGAAGCAACGGAATAAGTGAAGATTGCCTGTACCTGAATGTATGGACACCTGCACGAACTAAGAATGAACGGCTACCGGTTCTGGTTTATTTTTATGGGGGTGGCCTGAATGCCGGCGATGGTTCTGAATACAGGTATGACGGAGAGAGTATGGCCAAAAAGGGAATTGTTACGTTAACGGTTAATTACCGTTTAGGTGTATTCGGCTTTCTTGCACATCCAGAATTAACCAAAGAATCAAGCCACCATTCTTCAGGTAATTATGGACTGATGGACCAGCATGCTGCTCTGCTGTGGGTGCAGAAGAACATTGCCGCTTTTGGTGGAGATGCAGCCCGGGTAACTATTGCGGGTGAATCTGCCGGGTCTATGTCTGTCTCAGCACAAATGGCATCTCCCCTGTCTGCTGGTCTTTTTGCAGGAGCTATCGCTGAAAGCGGATCGGCATTAGGTAACAGGGAACCTGTTTTGCGTACAGATGCAGAAAAAAACGGGCTTGAATTTACCTCTGCAATAAAGGTTTCAGGCATTACAGAAATGAGAAAGATTTCTGCAGAGAAACTTCTTGAGCTTTCGGCCAATGCTCACTTCGGTGCCTGCATAGACGGGTATTTTATACCGCAGTCACCAACCGAAATATTCACTACCGGTAAACAGATGGATGTTCCCTTACTCGCAGGATGGAATTCTGCCGAAGTAAGCTACAAAGGATTTTTAGGGGAAGAACCTGCGACAGTTCTGGGATACCGGGCCGCATTACAAAAGAACTACGGCGGCAGATCCGATGAGGTTTTTGGATTGTACCCTGCTGCTGCCGATTCAGATGTAATTAAGGTAGCAACAGACCTGGCCTCTGACCGGTTTATCGCTTACAGTACCTGGAAATTCATCGATCTTCATGGCAAGACAGATGGCAAACCTGTTTACAGATACCTTTTTGCCAAAGGAAGACCCGCGCTTTTGAACGGCGATCAAAAAGCTCCTCTTTCTGAAGGCGCCGCTCATGCTTCTGAAATTGAATACGCTTTGGGGAACTTGTCTACAAACAAGACCTATTCCTGGACAGAAGAAGATTATAAAGTGTCAGCAATAATGGAAAATTATTTTGCTGATTTTATAAAAACAGGTGATCCAAACGGGAAGGGTTTACCGGTATGGTATGTTTTTCAAAGCAGTATACCCAAGGTGATGGTTATTGATGTTAACACCCGCTCAGAAAGAGAAAGGAACCTGAATAGGTATAAATTGCTCGATAGCTTCAACAATGATTAATGACCTGAATGAAACCTGAAGTATACCGGGCAAAAACCCTGGTTCTGCTGCTGTTATTTTTTACAGCACTGAATGCCCTAGCACAACATTCCAGAGTCAATAAATATGTCATTATCGGCTATGTAGGTGGCTATAAAGGGCTGATAGATACGAATATGGTGAATGCAGGAAAACTGACCCATATCAACTATGCCTTTGTCAACATCCGGAAAAACCGCGCAGTGCTTAACCGACCGGGAACAGATACCATTAATTTCAGGATGTTGAATAAATTAAAGATTGCCAACCCCGGTCTTAAAGTATTGATTTCAATTGGCGGCTGGACCTGGAGTACAAACTTTTCAGATGCAGCACTTTCTGATACATCAAGAAAAAGCTTTGCTGAAAGTGCAGTTGCACTTGTAAAAAGGTACCATCTGGATGGAGTCGACATTGACTGGGAATATCCATATCAGGCAGGAGACGGCAACCCCTACAGAAGCGGAGATAAAGAAAATTATACTCTTCTTTTTAAGACACTGCGTGCCGAATTAAACCTTGCAGAAAATGAATCAGGTAAAAGACTGCTTCTTACTGCAGCAACTGGCGGGTTTAAAGGATTTCTTGAGCATTCAGAGATGAATAAAGTACAGAAGTATTTAAGTTATATTAATCTTATGACCTACGACTACTTCCAGGACAGCAATGGAGTAGCCGTACACCATACGGGTCTTTATGCTTCCAGAAAATATAAGAGCTCTGAATATGCAGCCAAGGCCGTACTTGACTACATGGCAGCAGGTGTTCCTGTCAGCAAACTGGTCATTGGAATTGCCTTTTATGGCCGTTCTGGTAAAGTGATCTCCGATTCAATAAATGGCCTGGGTATAAAGATCACAGGGCTTATGCCCAGCGGTGGCTATACCCGTATAAAAGATAGCCTTCAACAAAAACCTGGCTTTAAATATTACCGGGACCATGCAGCAAAAGCAGCCTACCTTTTTAATTCCCTTACCAGGCAGTTTATATCTTTTGATGATGAATGGTCAGTAAGAAACAAATGCAGGTTTGTACGCAAAAAACATCTTGCCGGCATCATGTTCTGGGAATATGCCGACGATAAAAAAGAGTATTTGCTAAACCAGATCAACCTTAGCCTGAATTAGGTTATAAAAAACCTAAAAATTAAAACCCCGTTCCCTGGCATAATCAAAAATTTCTGAACCTGCCTCTGCATCAAGTAAAATTTCGCAGTTTGGATGAAGTTGAACGACAGATGCAGGGATATCTGTCGTAACCGAACCCATAATCGCCTTTTTAATGATCGCAGACTTATGCGCACCCTTTGCGATCAGGATGAGTTTTCGGGTATGCATAATATTTTTTATACCCCTTGTCAGGCCACCTAATACTGTCTCATTGGGCACCCTGGTCTCCCTTCTGACCCTGGCTTCAAATTCAGGATCCATGGGTGAAACCCAGGTTTCACTTTCAAAAGGAGTACCCGGCTGGTTAATACCAATATGTCCATTGCCACCTATGCCCAGCATCTGAAGATCAGCGCCCCCGCGTGAGGCCAGCCGTGATTCGAAATGCCTGCATTCTGCTTCAAAGTCAGCCAAAAGTGTCGGGGGCATAATGAAATTCTCCCTGCCGATCCCTAAAGGGCCAGCCAGCTGATTCATGATCATCGTATAGCAGCTTCCGGCATATTCACGGGGGAGGTTTGTAAGTTCGTCCACATTAAACAGGGTGATCTTTGATACATCGAATGGGTATCGGCTAAAAATATCTGCTACGATACCGTGCATGCCTATCGTTGTCTGCCCGGTGGAGAGACCAATCACGGATGTGGGTTTCTCAAGCATCTGGGTAATAATACGCCAGGCTGCAGTCGTATTAAATTCTTCTTCAGTGTTGGTGATGGTGATTTTCATAGAATATTTTTTACCATGATTTATTCAAAAGCTTATTAACTTACTCTTGTATTCTGTTAAAGCCCCCTTCTAGCCTTTCGTACTCTTAAATTATAGATTTTAGATAAGGATCCGATGAAACAATTAAAAAGAAAAACACATCTCTTCATTTTAACTGCATTTCTCCCTTGTCTGCTTCAGGCTCAAACTGTTAAAATTCTGGTAAATCATATTGGATATGAAGTGGCCAGGCCTAAAAATGCCATCATACTTGCGCCGGGGAAAGAGGCTATAAACATGTTTGATCTTATAGACATGCAGACAGGGCAGTCTGTATTTACAGGAAAACCAGTATACAGGGGAGTAGTTGACCATTGGAAGAACCGGCAGTTCTGGACGCTTGACTTTAGTGGATTTTTACGGCCAGGCAATTATAAATTGATGATTCACCCCGGAGGTAAAGTGATTTCTTCGTACCCTTTCAGTATTGGTGATAACATTCTTGAGAAGGCCACCCTCTCCGATATAGCCTATTACTTTAAGGGTCAGCGCAGTTCCGGACTGCTTGACAAAGCTGACCACCACCTGATCCTTGCAGGTAAAAGCGCTGATACGATCGACGCTCATGGGGGCTGGTACGATGCTACCGGTGATTACGGAAAGCATCTTTCGCATCTTTCATTCTCCTCTTATTTTAATCCTCAGCAAATCGCATTTACAGACTGGAGCCTTTTTAAAACCTATGAGTTCTTAAAAAGCAAACCAGGTACAGATTACCAGCAGGTGAACAGGCGATTCCTGGATGAGGCCGTCTATGGAGCCGATTATCTGGTAAGGGTTCATGTAAAAGGGCAGTCGTTCTACCGTTCTGTATCTGCTCCAGGCCCGGGTAAGCTGCCTGGCGACAGAAATATACAGGCAGAGGAAAGCAGTTATAGAATTAAACAGACAAGGGAACAATCGTTCATCAAGGCTGGCGCGGTTAAGGACTGGCGGAGTTACCAGTCAAGCTACCGTTCCGGTGGCGGCATGGCCATTGCTGCCCTGGCCCTTGCCTCGACATTTAAGGTATCAGGTGACCATACCTGTTCTGAATACCTGAGTACTGCAGAAAATGCATTCGCTTTTCTTGAGAAAGAGAACATAAGCATGGACTTTGATCATAAAGAAAATCTACTTGATGACTACTGCGCCCTTATGGCAGCAACAGCACTTTTTAAAGCTACAGATAATGAATATTATAGGTCTGCTGCAAGCAGAAGGGCAAGGCAACTGATAGCCAGGCTTAGTTCATGGAAAACCTATCATAATTATTTCAGGGCAGATGAGAAAGACCGTCCTTTTTTTCACCCGTCAGATGCTGGCCTGCCGGTAGTAAGCCTTTTGACCTTTTTCCCATATGCAGGCATTGATCTTCAGTCAGGCATAAAGGAGGCTGTAAGAAAGTCAATGGCCTATGAGCTCTCAGTCAGCGAAGAAGTAAACAATCCCTTTGGATATAGCAGGCAGTTTGTACAGGACACTTCAGGAAACAGATACAGTTCATTTTTCTTTCCTCATGGCAGTGATGCATCGCCCTGGTGGCAGGGTGAAAATGCCCGGCTTGCCTCTATGGCAACTGCTGCAAAAATGGCTGCTTCCTTATTTAAAGACGAAAAGCCATTCCATAACCAGCTTGAACGTTTCTCACTTAACCAGCTAAACTGGATCCTTGGATTAAACCCTTTCAATAGCTGTATGCTGCAGGGAAAAGGTTATAACAACCCATCTTATGGATTTTTCGGAACTTCTGAATATACGAATGCCCCGGGGGGAATCGTCAATGGGATCACTTCAGGCCTGGCAGATGAGCGGGATATCGATTTCAACCTCTCCTATGCGCTAACCGGCAAAGATTATGACTGGCGCTGGGCAGAGCAATGGCTGCCTCATGCTTCCTGGTTTGCATTAGCTGTTTCGTTCCATGAATAAAAAGCTGCTATTCATTGCTATATCCCTGTTTTCTGCCTGTTCTTCTTTTTCCCAGACAAAGAAACCCAGGTTCAGGGCTATTGCACTCTATGAGAACGGTGGTCACCATATTGAATATTCAACTGCTGCAAGGAGCTGGCTTGACAAGCTTGCCGCAGACAGCACTTTTTCCATTGACTATATACAGAATACAGATCAGATTAATGATGAATACCTGTCCCATTACCAGCTCATTATCCAGTTAGACTACCCTCCGTACGGATGGAAACCTGCAGCCTTTAAAGCATTTGAAAAGTATATAAACCAGGGTCTGGGCGGTTGGATCGGCTTTCACCATGCCTCCCTGTTAGGCGAGTTTGATGGATACCCGCTCTGGTCATGGTATGATAACTTTATGGGAGGCATCCGGTATAAGGATTATATACCAAGTTTCGTAAAAGCGACTGTATTTGTTGACGACCGGAGCCATGAGGTGATGAAAGGTATACCTGCAAGCTTTCCTGTGGAAAAAGAAGAATGGTATACTTATGATAAAAGCCCCCGCCCGAATGTACAGGTACTGGCTTCGGTCGATGAAAAAAGTTATAGCCCCGACTCAAAGATCAAAATGGGTGACCATCCTGTCATCTGGACAAACCCCCGCTACAAGGCAAGGAACGTATATATTTTCATGGGACATTCTCCCCTGCTCTTTCAGAACCCTGTATATGTTCAGCTTTTTAAGAATGCGATCTCCTGGGCTGCATCAGATACCCGTATTGCTCCCCGGATCTATCTGAACCAGGTGGCCCTTGACAGCAAGGCGTCGAAAGTTGCTGTGATCGGAACGAAAACAGCCTTGAATCCAGGAATTGGGTTTAACCTTGTCAACTGCACAACAAAAAGAACAGTATTCTCCGGTCTTTTAAGCGCTTCAGAGCAGGTAAAAGACTGGTCAGACGGGCAGTACTTTTATAAAGCTGATTTTTCTGCATACAACATAACCGGAACGTATATACTTCAATTAATCATTAGAGGCCAGACCTATAGATCCGATTTATTCCAGATTGGAAGTAAACTGCTTTCAAGACTGACCCTCCCAGCTATCATCCATTATTATAATAAACAAAGGGCAAACACTGCCCCTGAGATGGAAGCAGACCGCCATGTGCAGCTCTTTGGGAGCAATACAAGGGTGGATCTGAGAGGAGGCTGGTGTGATGCATCAGGCGATATCAGCAAATACTTTTCACACCTTGCCTATGCCAATTTCATGTCACCCCAGCAAATTCCCCTGGTCACCTGGTCCATGGTTAATACGGCCGAAACTTCAACCAGACGGCTTCCTGCGGCTACAGCAGATTCCCTGCGAGAGGAAGCCTTCTGGGGTGCTGATTATATGATGAGGTCTCTGTCAGAAGAGAACTATTTCTATATGACCGTTTTCAGTTATTTCAATAAAGACCCTAATGCCCGCAGGGTGGTAGGGCTGCATGCAAACAGTGTAACCACCAATGAATACCAGTGTGCATTCCGTGAAGGCGGGGGCATGGCCATTGCTGCCCTGGCGCGTATTTCAAGATGGAACAAACATGGATCCTTTACCTCAGCTCAGTACCTGGATGGAGCAAAGCGGGCCTTTGCACATCTGCTGGTGAACAATACACGGTATGATGATGATGGGAAAGAAAACATTATTGATGATTACTGCGCTCTGATGGCGGCAACAGAACTATGGATCTCTACGGATGATCATGCCTACCGAAATGAGGCAAGGAAACGGGCGAAAAACCTCAGTAACCGCCTTAGCCCTGATGGTTATTTTATTGCTGATCATTCCTTCCGACCATTCTGGCATGCCTCTGATGCAGGATTGCCGGTGGTAGCTCTATGCCGGTATCTTAAAAAAGAACAAGATTCTGAATATAGGAAATCAGTATTGAACACGATAAAAGTATCACTTCGCTATACGTTAAAGATCACAAACAACATTCCCAATCCATTCGGATATGCCCGCCAGACCTTCCGGTTCAGGGACAGCATCAAGGAAGGTTTTTTTATTCCTCATGAAAACGAAACCGGCTGGTGGTGGCAGGGCGAAAATGCGCGCCTGGCTTCCCTTGCAACAGCCGCATTAACTGGTGGCAAATTGCTGTACGCTCAGGATGGGAATAAAGACTTCAGGGATTCCCTGCGCAGTTTTGCCTCCCGGCAGCTTTCATGGATTCTGGGCTGCAACCCCTATTCCATCTGTTTCATGTATGGCTTTGGTGCCCGGAACGCACCCTATATGCATTCAAGCTTTGGTCATGGCTCAGAAAAAGGCGGCATTTCCAATGGCATTACCGGTAAAGACGGAAATGCAGATGGGAGCGGCATTGATTTTAAGATGAGTGCAAACGGCAATGAATGGCGCTGGACAGAGCAATGGCTGCCTCATGCGGCCTGGTTCATGCAGGTAGTAACGGCAATGAATGAAAATTGAACAATAAAACCAAATAACCTGACAAGTATACATAGAGGGCCCTAAGAATCACTACGATTATTAGCTTAACACAAATCAAATTGTTCTCTACCCAGTCTAACCCCGGACGCAAACCACATAACTCTGGAACCTTTATAAATCAACGAATCGCATTCCGAAAGCAGGTAAGCATCAATTAAGACATCGAAGCCTTTTTGGAAACCACTACCAGCAAGACCCTCATCATAGTGTCCATGAATTGAGTTTCCATTGGAAGACCGGATGCAGTCCCTATAATTAATTAATGAGCCAAAGTTTTCATCTAATTTTTTAATGGCATTAAAATCATCAGTTGCGACAAAAACATTTGCATCCTTATTAATTTTAATAAACTCATCAATTTGCAAAATAACCTGATCTAATTGTAGAGATGAGCGGTTGTCGAAACCTGCGGCAACATCAGTACCACGAAAATGAACTCCTAAAACATGATCAGCAAAATTTAGTCTGACATAAGAATCTATAAAATCAGAAATTTCTTGTTTGAGCCTGCAAAATTTAGAGATCGCTAAGGCCACAGATTCCTTCACTGATAGACTCTGATATACTGTAATATCATAAGCAGACGGATAATAAGGTATTCTTAAATAATGATTTTTTTTTGTGGAAAAAAAAAATTTTGAAGTATGAAAGTAATACTCCCATACATTTTGGCCATAAGCTTTATCGAAATACAAGGATTCTTTATTCCAATCTACTTCACAATTCATCCCGCATATTTCAGCAAATCTAATGGCGTTGAGTGTTTGACAGAGGTCACCAAAAAATCCGCATTTTTTTGATTTTATAATAATAGTAACTCCAAAAGGGAACCAATTTAATAAGCTGAAAAATAAATCATATACTTTGCGGTAAAAATATCGAACCATCTGGTTTTTTTCTTTAAGATAGAAATTATATTCATTTAAGTATCTTGGAAAGTAGTCGTCGGCTCCTGAGTTGCCATTAGCCATTATGACAGTGTTACTTTTAACTGATTGTTTAGATGCCAAAAATATAAGTATATCAAATTACCCTTTCTCTACCACCCAGGTCATTTCTTTTGCACGGGCCTTATGAAAGGCTTCTTTGAATTCTTCAGAATCTTTGAACTTTAACTGGGGGATCAGACGCGATTCAAAATAGACCTCAAATGAGTGCTCTTCAAAGGGCCATGGCTCTACGGTAAGTTTACCGGGCTGGCGCTGAAACAATTTATATTCTATACGATCGGGACCCTTGCTGATCTCTATGCCGCGCGCTTCGGGCTGGTTCTCGTGCTGGCAGACCAGCAGTGAAAAGGCATCACACCATTCCAGCAGGTCATAATCTTTCTGTGCCTGCTTCCTTGTAATGGAAAGTTCTTTTCTCCAGCCTTTGATCAGAAGTTCGATCTCTTCCATCAGCGCTGCAGCCTGGACATTATGCTCTCGCTGTTTACCGTATACAAAAATGATATGCATGGCACTTAGAAGGGCAATATACCGGCTCTTACTGATCGAAAAATCGAGGGTTCGCCTGCAATGTTCCAGATCAAAGCTCCGCATATCGAAATTAAAGGGCCCTCCAAGTTCGGTGAGCAGGTCATTGCGTTCAAGCTCGATCTGGGCATCGTCATGCTCGCCAATGGCAAGTACCGTTTCTACCCAGCGGCTTGTTCTGTCTGAACTGCGCCAGTGAAAAGCGACCTGCGCAGCCAGAAGCCCATGTGCCCGCTGAGTAATGATCTCCCAGCCTTTATCTGTATAGGTAACAATCATTCCTCTGACATGATCTTTAGTTTATTGATGAGTAAACACAGTTCCCTCCGATATAAGTAGCCGTCACATGAATATTAATAAGTTCAGCAGGGGCAATAAGAAGCGGATGCTGGTCGAGAAATATCATATCGGCATACATACCTGGCAGAAGACACCCTTTTTCATGATCAGAAAATTCAGCTTTTGCTGAACCCAGGGTATAGGCTTCTAAGGCCTGGATAATAGTGACTGCTTCGGGTGCACCAAATACAAAGCCTGAAGAATCTTTGCGGGTGATTGCCGTGGTGATGTTCTGAAAGGGATTCAGACTGGAAACAACCGGGGCATCTGTGGAAAAGGCGGTAATAATATTTCTGTCTAAAAGTGTTTTAACAGGAAGCAGGTGCCCGAGGTATTCATTGTCAAGGCTCTGTCTGAAATTCAGCCCGAGTTCATGAATAAATACAGGCTGCATGATGGCCATACAACCCAGGGCTGCCATGCGGTCAAGGTCTGCAGGTTCAGGGAGCTCAAAATGCTCGATCCGGTTAGCCTTTGCTGACGGAAACTCATGAGCAGCGAGTTCGTAAACATCAAGTACTTTTTCGATGGCCAGATCACCGATGGCATGAATTGCCAGTGTATACCCCTGCCTGCAGGCAGCAAAAACAAGCTCTTTAAGCCGGTCAGGTATGATCCGCAAAACGCCCCTGTTTTCAACTTCTGCCGCCGATCGCTTCAGGTAAGGCCGCTTGACGGCAGCCGTCTGGCTGCTCAGCCCTCCATCAGCAAATAATTTAGCCGTCTGAACCTTCAGAAAGGGGGAATCAGTCAGGGCAGGCAGTTCATTGGGCTTGCTGGCCCCATCAGGTAAAAGAATGGGCATTGCATTGATCCGAAGCCTGAGCCTGCCCGAATTATTCAGGTTCTGGTAGACTTGCATAAGCTGTGGATGCACAGCCGGGTCTGTTGCTGAAGTAATGCCATTCCTGAAAAGAAGCTCTTGGGCTGCAAAGATCATTTTCTCATACTGCGCTGCTGAGTACTCAGGAATATAAGGACTGATCAGGCCTAATGCAGATTCAGTAATAACACCTGACAGGCTGCCATCTGCAGACCTGCGAATCTCTCCCCCGGCGGGTACGAGAGTAGTGACTTCAAGCCCGCAGGCTTTCAGGGCTGTTGAATTGAGCACGGCAATATGGGCGCAGGTACGCAGCAGATACACAGGCTGATCGGACACGAACCGATCCAGGTCCTGGCAGGTTGGCAGGTCCGCTTTCTCCCAGAGGGCTTCATTGAACCCCCTGACCATGATCCAGGCGTTCACATCATCGAGCACCCTTGCTGCCTGCTGCAGGCGGCTACCCAGGGCATCAAGGCTCTCAATACCTCTGACATCTATGAGATAGGTAAGCAGATTACCCACCTTCCAGACATGAATATGGGCATCATTAAACCCTGGCAGAATATAGCTGCCACGGGCATCTATGCGTTCAGCATTTTCAGAAACCAGCAGTTCCAAAGCATTCAGGTCACCCCGGGCATAGATCTTGCCCTCCCGTACCAGCATGGCCTGAGGCTCGCTGAATCCGGAAGCATGATCATAGAACCGGCCGTTGAAAAAGAGAAGATCTGCCATTTAATGCAGCACTTTGACCGGCTCCCCTTTATGGATGATCGCATTTTCAAGCACAGCCAGGCCTTCTGTGAGCTGCTCATCTGTCATCACCAGGGGCATTAACAGGCGGATACAATTACTGAAAAGACCCGCACGGATAAGGATAATCCCATGAGCGATCGCCTCTTTCATCACAGCAACCGTTGTATCCGGGTCGGGCTCTTTTGTATCGCGGTCTTTCACAAATTCAACCAGGCACATAGCTCCAATACCCCTGACATCACCAATACAGCTGTACTTTTCTTTCCAGGTTTTCAGCGTTTTCAGGGTAAGATCTCCAATCTGGTTTGCGCGCTCCATAAATTCAGGTGTATTGATGATCTTGATCGTCTCAATAGCAGACACGCAGGCTACAGGACTTCCGCTATAGGTTCCTCCTACTCCACCTAAATGTGGGCTGTCCATGATCTCAGCCCTGCCAACAACGGCTGCAATGGGCATACCGGCACCCATTGATTTTGCAATGGTGATCATATCAGGAATGACCGATGTATGATTGATGGCAAAGAGCTTACCGGTGCGGCCAAAACCCGACTGGATCTCATCGGCGATCATCACAATCCCATGGAGGTCACAGATCTCACGGATCTTTCGCAGAAAAGCTTCAGGCATAGGGATAAAACCAGCTTCACCCTGGATAGGTTCAATGATAATGGCCGCAATGGCTGAAGGATCAACCTGGGCAATTAATGCATGGTCGAGTTGTCTGATACAGAACTCCAGGTAATCATCAGCATTCATCCCATGTGGAATGCGGTACATATTGGGCGCAGGCAACCTGTAAATATCGGAGACATAGGAGCCAAAGCCTTTCTTGAACAGTCCATATTTACTCGTCAGGCTCAGTGTTAACAAGGTGCGGCCATGGTAGGCGCCTTCAAAACAAATTACCGCATTTCTCTTTGTATAATATTTGGCAATATTGACGGCATTCTCCACTGCCTCGGAGCCAGAATTGGCGAGAAGTGTCTTTTTTCGGAAATCACCCGGAGTGATCTCATTCAGCGTTTCGGCCAGCACAATATAAGGCTCGAACGTAGTGACCAGTGAACAGGTATGTATATATCTTGCCGCCTGGTCGGCTATGGCTTTGGAAACAGTGGGTGGGCAATGCCCTACATTGATCATTCCGATACCACCGGCAAAATCAAGCAGGCGGTTTCCATCTACATCATATACATAGCAACCCTCGGCACGGTCAACGACCACTTCAGTTGACTTTGCCAGGCCTGCAGGAATGGCATTCTTTCTTCTTTCCAGAAACTTCAGGGCCTGAGGACCTGGTATGGCTGTTTTTAGTTCAATATGTGACATCCCTTTTTTATTAGAAGTTCTATGTATAAATTCATTCTCACCATCCAGATCCCAGCGCAAAAGCACTCCATAATTCCCACATGAAGGATCATTCAGGTAACCGGGAATCAGCCCGAATGGAATAAAACCTACGTTCATCTGGGTGGAAACGGTCGGGTCGGTCCGCTGGCCGGCAACAAGCTGCCGGTAATATTCTTCTCCTGAAAGTTCAGAAGCTATCTTGCCGTAGCCGTTCATCATACCTACGGTGATCTGACCTTTAAGACCTAACCTTCGGGCAAGTTTATTTCGCGCATCATACAGGATTGTTGCAAGACCCATGCGCCTGAATTCAGGGTGAACACTTACATCGAGCCCGTATAACCAGCTCCCTTCCGGATTATGATTGGTAAGCCAGCCCCCGGCAATGGTTTCATTAAAAGTATGATGGCTATGCTCAAAATCAAACTCTGAACGCATCGTTGTGGTGGCGGCAATGACCTGTCCGTGATATGTTACGACAAACTGGCCTTCAGGAAACAGCTCAAGATGCCTTAGATAATGCTTTTCAAGAATCAACTCTTCCCGTGCAAGGGTGGGGAAAACAATCTGCTGTAATTCTTCAAGCTGCACAGCATGTGCAGGCTTCATCATTTCCAGCATGAAATCTTCCCGTTTGATGATCTTATCCATAATTGATCGGTTATGTGGTTAATGAATAGTATAGCCCATAATTATATACAGGATACAGGCAATGGTAAAGGAGATCAGGGCAAAAGGAAGCTGCGTGATCGCATGTTCATAGTTATTGCATTCGGTGCCTGAGGCTGCAAGAATGGTAGCATCTGAATAAAAACAGGCATGTGCACCGAATGCTCCTGCACTGACCACTGAACCCAGGCATAACCAGATATTTGCATGCATGACCTGGGCTAGGGGAACTGCCATAGGAATGGCAATGGCATATAAGCCCCAGGAATTCCCCGTGGTAAAAGCGATCAGACCCAGGGAAACAAAAATGGCCAGGGGCAGAAATTGCCGGGTCACATAGGGCTGAACAGAATGGATCACATAACTGGTAAGGCCCATATCATCACCAAGATTTTTAAGCACATACGACATGACCAGCAGAATAAGGGCAAAGGTCATGCTCTTGATGCCGTCTACTGCTGTATCAGAAAGGGCCTGAAATCTGGCCACCTTTTTATAGCCGAAGTAAAGAATGGTGAAGGTCAGGGCTACCAGAATTCCTTTCAGTGCATCCAAATTAAAAAAGATCGTTGATGCAATTAATACGACCAGGGGCAGAATAAGGAACCAGGATGTCTGCTTTACCTGGTTCTCAAAAAGCTCTACCTGCATGGAAAAGCTTTCCGATCCGGCTGGTATCAGAAGTCCTGTTTGTTCAGCCCTTGCATTGGCAACCTTCATTTTACCGATCACCGGGATTACCCCAAGAATTACCAGGGGCACGACAAAGAACTGAACCCATCCATAGGAAATATAGGGGATGATATGCAGATAGCCGATCAGGCCCCCTCCGTGTTTTACGACATGTGAGGATTCAAGGAGCCGGCCAATAAAGATGACCCAGGTAGAAATAGGCATGATCACACAGATAGGAACGGCGGTTGAGCTCACTACAAAGGCAAGCATTTCACGGGGAATCTTATAATGATCCGTGATCTTTTTCATGGTAGAGCCTGCAGTCAGGGCATTCAGGTAATCGTCCACAAACAAGAACGTTCCAAAGACCCAGGTAACCAGCAGGGACGATTTCTTGTTCTTTATATATTTCAGCATGAGTTTGCCAAAGGCTTCCGTACCTCCTGACCGGATCATCAGATTGATAAGGGCTCCATATAAACTGCAGACCATAATTACCCATACCATAGAATCGTTCTGCATCACCCTGGTAAGAGAATCAATAAAAGCTGTAAAGAATTTCTCCTTTGCCACAATCATATAACCCACAATGCTTCCGATCAGTAAGGGCTCGAGCGAAAGCCGTGTGATCACCGCTATCACTACGACAACTAAGGGGGGAATCAGGCATAAATACCCAAAATCAGGGCTTGCTATCATCGTGCAGGGATAGATCCGATACTGATTAATTTTGTTTCCAGATAGGCATGCAGACCTTCCATGCCTGATTCATGCCCCTGGCCACTTTGTTTCCAGCCTCCAAATGGACCCTCGGTACCATGCGGAGCCCATTCATTTATGCCGATAATTCCAAACTGCAGTTCTTCACCCAGCTGTACAGATTCATTCAAAGAGGAAGTAAAGGCATAGGCGGCAAGGCCATATTCAGTTTCATTGGCCCAACCAATCACCTGCTCAAGTGTGCTAAAGGAGATCAGCGGTATCACAGGGCCGAAAATCTCTGCTTTTGTCAATACAGAACCCTGCCTGACGTTTGTAAAAACCGCTGGTTCAACAAAAAATCCATGTTGAAGGTCAGATGGAATTGCCCCTCCGGTTTTAAGTTCTGCCCCCTCATCTCTGGCCTGCCTGATCAGGTGCAGTACATGTTCACGTTGCCTGGCATTGATCAGCGGACCCAGCTGGGTAGCAGGGTCAGAGCCAATGCCCAGCTTTACAGCTTTGGTATGTTCAATGACAGCTTCTGAAAATTCCGTATAGATACTTTCATGTACATAGAACCGCTGGGGAGCCACGCAAACCTGACCGCAATTTCTGAACCGGGCCAGCACGGCCCCCTTTGCCAGGCTCTGCACATCTACATGTTCAGTAATTATGACCGGAGCATTTCCCCCAAGCTCGAGATTTAACCTTGTATTGGTACGCGAAGCGCCATCCATCAATAATTTACCGACCCGGGTACTTCCGGTAAAACTGATCTTACGCACTTCAGGGCGATTGAGCATCACCTCACCAATCGAAGCTGAATCTCCGTTTACGTTGTTCAGCACGCCTGCCGGCAGTCCGGATCTTTCCAGGCTTTCTACCAGATGCACTGTACTTATGGGAGTAAATTCTGAACCTTTCAATACAACAGTACATCCGGCAGCAAGTGCGGCTGCAAGCGCCCGGGCTATATTATAGGCAGGAAAATTCCATGCGGTAATGATGCCGATCACACCCAGAGGCTGGTGGATCACTGTCATGCGTTTATCATTGCGGTTAGCCGGAATCACCCGGCCGTAGTTCCGTTTGGATTCTTCAGCAAACCAGTCAAATAAATTTGCAGAAACAGCCCACTCACCTTTTGCCTCAAGCAAGGGCTTTCCACTTTCCCTGATCATATCTGCAGCAAAGGCTTCAATATGTTCACGGATATAGGTAGCTGCTTTATGCAGTATTTCGGCCCTTGCATAACAATTAACATGGCTCCAGGCATAGAATGCCTTGCCGGCAGCATCAATGGCAAGACCAGCATCTGCCCCATTGCCATAGGAAACCTGCTGGATAATTTCGCCTGTGCCCGGATCTATGAGATCCCAGAGGCCGTTATTCAGGGCTGATACCCAGTTCCCGTTTATATATTGAATGGCTGATTTCATGGTTTTGAGAAATGGGTCAGGGCCGATTCGATGATATCAAGGCCCTCAGTTAAATCTTCATCCGAAATGACCAGAGGGCTTAAGACCCTGATCACATTGTTATATATGCCTGCATTAATGAGTACCAGCCCATGTTCAAAGGCATACTGCATTATGTTCCGGCACAGGGCCTCGTCAGGCTTATGGGCATCCCCGTCTTTTACGAGCTCAAAGGCCATCATGGCCCCCAAACCCCGCACATCTCCGATACAGGGAAAGCGGCTTTTAAAGTCTTCAAACCTGGCGCGAACTATTTTTCCGACATGAACGCCTCTGGCATTGATATCAATCTCTTTCATATATTTCAGGGTGGCGATCGATGCGGCACAGCATACCGGATTTCCAAGGTAAGTACCTCCGATGGTTCCCGGGCGGGCCTTATCTATTATCTCAGCCCGGCCCATTACACAGCCTATAGGCATTCCTGAGCCCATAGACTTGGCCCAGGTTGAAATATCAGGGATCACATCAAAATGCTCATAGGCAGCGCCTTTCCCGGTACGGCCGAAACCTGACTGAACTTCGTCCAGAATGAGCATAATTCCATACTCATCACATACTTTCCGAAGAAATTTCAGGTATCTCCCGGGCACGACATTGAAGCCTCCTTCACCCTGCACGGGTTCAATAAGAATGGCCGCAACCTCAGAGGCAGGCACAATGGCTTTAAAAGCATGAAGCAGATAATCTTCCTGCTGTTCAATGAATTCATCCAGGGTCTGACCTTTGCCATAATGGTAATGGTCGGGAAAAGGAATCCGGTAAACTTCAGGCGCAAAAGGGCCACATCCTGTTTTATAACCCACTTTTGAAGTAAGGGTCATGGCCATCATGGAGCGCCCGTGGAAGGCACCATCAAAGCAGATAATCCCCGCCCGGCCTGTTGCCTGCCTGGCAATCTTGATGGCATTTTCAACAGCTTCTGCGCCGGAATTGGTTAAGAGAACTTTGGTAGCTTCCCCGTGCGGAAACAGGGCAATAAGCTCTTCAGCCAGCTCCATATACAGATCGTACATGGCTACATTGAAACTTGAATGAATAAGTCTGGCTGCCTGTTCCTGAATAGCTTTCACCACCGGCTCCGGGCAATGACCCGCATTCAAAACGCCGATACCTCCGGCAAAATCAATGAGGCTTCTTCCTTCTGCATCAATCATGCGGCTTCCACTGGCCGAGACCACAGTGGCCGGGCTAAAAATGCCAAGACCTGCAGGGAGCATGGCCTTTCTGCGGGCCATGAGCTCAGCTGAGCTCATGTTTTCTTTAGCTGTACTTATTTCCTTGTTCATACTTTGAAGTTCTGGCGCATCGGGGTTCAACCGATATAAAAAGTTTTAAGGTTCATAAATTCGTAAAGTCCCTGCCGGGAAAGCTCACGGCCATAGCCCGATTTCTTGGTGCCGCCAAACGGGAGTCTGGGATCAGAGCGGACAATGGAATTGATAAATACATTTCCGGCATCCAGCTCACGGATACAGACTTTTGCCTGATCAGCATTCCCTGTCCAGAGGCTTGCCGCAAGGCCATACCGTGTCTGATTGGCAAGCGCCATAGCAGCCCGGGCGTCGGGTACGGAACATATTGCGGCAAGAGGGCCAAATGTTTCTTCATCAAAGGCAGCCATACCCGGTTTGACGCCGGTTAATATGAAAGGCTTTACATTACAGCCGTCAAAAGAACCGGCAAGAAGCATTTCTGCACCCTGATCCAGGCTACGCGTTAACTGCTTTTCCAGATTTTCAGCCAGGTCCACCCTTGCAAGCGGCCCCATGGTAGTCAGCGGATCCAGTGGATCGCCCTGCCTGATCAGGGCTGCCTCAGCAAGAAAGAGCTCCACGAAACGTGTATAAACAGGTTCTTCAATGATAAACCGCTTGGCACCATTACAGGCCTGGCCCCCGTTGATCATTCTGGACATGAGCCCTGCTTTTACTGCCTTCTCCAGATCCGCATCAGCCAATACAATAAAGGGATCGGAACCACCCAGCTCAAGCACTACTTTTTTGAGATACCTGCCGGCAAGAGAAGCGACTTTTGAGCCTGCACCCTCGCTGCCGGTAAAGGCAATGCCTGTAATAATATCTGCAGCAATGATCTGTTCTACCAGATCCAGGTCTATAATTACTGTCTGAAATGCATATTCCTGGAGCCCTGCTTCTCTGAACAGCTGTTCAATTGCTTTTGCGGAGGCCGAAACATTCGGCGCATGCTTCAGCAAACATACATTGCCTGCCATCAGGCAGGGAGCTGCATACCTGAATACCTGCCAGAAGGGGAAATTCCAGGGCATGATGGCCAGTATGCAGCCTGTGGGTTCAAAATAAACACCACTCTGACTGGCCTCGGTATGAATGATCTCTGCTGCCAGAAACGCATCACCCCGGGCAGCATAATAACGGCATACTGCTACGCATTTGAGAATCTCGGAACGTGCTTCTGCCAGAGGCTTTCCCATTTCCAGGGTGATCAGGCGGGCGAGCTTCTCTACCCGTTCTTCCAGAAGGGCGGCCGTACGTTCAAGGATCTCTGCCCTTTTGAGTACAGGTGATTTCTTCCAGTGCCTGAAGGCCTCTACGGATCGTTGCAGGCAAACAGCTACCTGGCTGTCATCCATTAAAGGGTGTTCTTCCCAGACTTCCTGGCTGAACGGATTTTTTGATTGAAAATTCATGGTCTTAAATACGAACTAACAGGAGAATGGTTTTTACGGATCCCGGTTATCAATGCGGCTGAGGTAAGCCTTGCACTCAGCGCAGCCCCATTCATATAACCCTGCCAGAGCTGGGAGCAATGCTCACCTGCAAAATAAAGCTGACCTACAGGTTCGCCTTCATGCCCGGCAATACTTGTCCAGTGCCCTACCTGATAATAACTGTAGGCACCCAGATTATGGGGATACGTTTCCCAGATGAACTTTTCAGCTTTGCCTGTAAAGGCTTCCTTCATACCTGGATAAACTCTGTCAAGCGCGGGGATGAATATAGCAGCAAGGTCAGCAGAAGGGCTATCTCTTAGTTTTTCACTCAGACTGCCCCCGCTGTAAATGGTATAGCTGGCATCTGTTTCGGTTTGCAGAAGACTTGAATCCCAGCCACTGTGAAAGGCCTCATCGGAAGTTAATTTTCCAATATGCCCCATAGCGGCCCAGGGCTTGCCATGAAAACCCAGAATTAGCTTGGCACTGTTCCCGTATGCAAGCTTCCCGATAGCCTCTTTCTTAATTGCAGGCAGGGGAATATTCAGCTTCACCTTTCGCAGGCGGCTGAAGGGAAGCGTCAAAACAAGGTAATCCGTTTTAAGCTGTGTCATACCCGATGAAGATCTGAGGCTGAGCATAAAGCCCTTTCCATGAGCATCCACAGCTAGCAGCTCATGTCCAAAGTGCACCTGTGCGCTTACTTTTTCATAGATGGCCTTGCATAAATTCTGACTTCCTCCCTTGATCTTCATGACCTCAGCACCGAGCCCCTCAAAATTATCCATATCAGCGATGGTCTGCGGAGGTCTCAGAATAATCAGCAGATTAATACATGACTGAAGGCTTGCATCTGCACCGTATTCACCTTCCATCAGCAAGATCAGGAACCGCCGGAGCCAGCCCTGCATATCAATCTTGTCCAGGTATTCAATCACCGAAAGCTGGTCCAGGTCGGTAAGGATTGCAGCATTTGACACATTGATCTCCGCAGGCAGCCGGGCCACATCACGCTTTAAAACAAGTACATAGGGAAGCAGGGCCTCAAACATATTCTGCTGTGTAAGGATCTTCCCTTCAAAATAATAGGTATGTTTCTGCAGGTCCAGCTTCCGGGAATCATAGAGCTCAATACCGAATTCCGTACAAAGGGCTTTAATATCGAAATGCTCCTCATCTACCCATTCTCCCCCGAAGTCAGTCGTAATTCCAGGGCCGAAAATATTTTTTGCTGTAAACATTCTTCCGCCAAAGCGACCCGAAGATTCATAGACAGTACTCTTGTAGCCAGCTTTCTGAAGCTGGTATGCACAGTTCAGACCTGCCATGCCCCCACCGATAATGGTGATTACGGGCTGTCTGCCTGACCGTTGATCCGGCACACTCTGTAATCTGTCAAGGTCCAGACCCGAGATCCCACTCATCAGCCCCAGCCCAAGTGCCGCCTGAGCCATGAACTCCCGGCGTGAAGTTGCAGAAATAACGGGCTGTTCGGGGCAGGCTGGCAGGTCAGCGGACAGGGCCTGCTGAAATGCCTTTTTGAAAAGATAACTAAGGATACTTCTGCTCATGATACCTATTAATATCCTGGATTTTGTATGACCAGACCACCCGTAGCGGTGATTTCTCGCCGGGGAATGGGAAAGGCTGCATTGGTTGCAGGCACACCCAATACCTGGTTTATCTGCCGGGTACGGGCAAGATCGAAATACCTATGGCCTTCAAAATTAAATTCAGCCCTGCGTTCATCTTCAAGAGCCTGCTGAAAAGATGTTTCCGTACCCAGATCAGCGGATAGAAGGGCAGGCAGCCCCCTGTTGGTACGGATCATGTTCAGGTCATCAAGACCTCCACCGGCAAGGCCAAGGCCCGCAGCCCTGATCAGATACATTTCAGGGAGCCTGAGGATGTAGGCTGGATTGTCGCGGTTAATCTCACCCCTGTATTTCAGGGTGCGGCCATTGGGTGCAAAATTCGCACTGGTATAATCCAGCAGGTTCACCCGCAGATCACCTGTTCTTTTAACCAGAAAGCTATCAAGGTTCAGGGAGGCAATAAAGAAGATCTCTGTGGAGGCTGCGGCTGTTCTTGCATAGGTATAGGCATTGAAGAAGCTTTGATTCTGCTGGTTGAAGGCTAGTTCAAAGATCGATTCCGGACTTTTGCGCTGGGTATACACAGACTGAAAATTCCCTGCATCCAGGATCCGGTATGAAGGGTCATGGATTACACTATCAGCCATTGCCACCGCATTGGTATAATCTTTCATATAGAAGTAAACCCTGGCTTTGAGCGCCTGTACGACCCGCAGGTTTATATAGTTCGGATCACGAACGGGATTTGTCTTAAAGGAGTCTGCAGCTTCATTCAGGTCAGCAAGTATGGCTTTATAGCTCTGGGCTACTGTACTGCGGGCTACCTTGCTCCCTATTGCCTGAGTGCTGAGCACCACGGGAATCCCATAAGGCGAGGTCAGATCCCAGTGATAGCCAAATGCCCTGAGCAGGTCAAAATGCACCAGTGCCCTGATAGCCAGGCTTGAGCCTTTAATCGTGGACCGCTGCACGCCGGCAGGGGCCTTTGACCCTTTTACTGTATTCAGACCAGCCAGAATAGAATTGGCAGTACTGATAGAGTTGTATAAGGAAACATACATATTTTCGATGTACAGGTTGCTCGAACCGACATTATAACTCCCTATTTCAACCAGCGAAGTGTTGTTATAGCCGCCAGCGACTCCGTTATCTGAGTTAAGATCAGCAAACATGGGGTAAAAAGCGCCATAATATTCCTTCGCTCCCAGGGTATTGTAAAGCCCGTTCAGGGCATCATTGAAACTCTGGGCATTTACAAAGACCTGTGTGGAAGGAACCCCGGCATAATTCGCCTGGTCGAGCTTTTTACATGAACTGATGCCAAGAATAACAAACAGCAGCAAGAGGTAACTATAGTTTAGAGGGCGGTTCATGGCAGAGAAGTTAAAGTCCAAGATTAATACCAAAAGTGAATGTACGTGCCGGAGGATAGGCAGCATAATCGATGCCTGCAGTCTGTTCATTGCCCCCACCGGTGGAGCTCACCTCTGGATCGAACCCTGTATATTTTGTGAACGTATAAAGGTTCTGCACCTGGGCATAGACTTTCAGGGAACTCAGGTATTTTGTAAAATGAAAGGTATAGCCAAGATTGATAGTTTTAATTTTCAGGAAGCTGGCATTTTCAAGGTACTGGCTCCCATTTGGATACCAGGCCTGTAGAAGAAAAGAGGGCCTGGGGATATTGGTAATGTCGCCGGGCTTCTTCCACCTGCGGTCATAGGCATTCTGGGTTGTATTTGCCCAAACATAAGCTGGAGAGGCAGATGCCGGGCTGGAGGCTGAACTCCACCCTAATGCCTCTGTGGTAGACCGGATCGTATTAAAAACATGGTTGCCCACACTAAAGGGCATACTGATATTCAGGTCCCAGTTTTTATAGCTGAAGCTATTCCCAAGGCCGCCGAAAAAGTCAGGTCTGGCCTTTCCGATGATCTGCTCGTCACGGGTAAAATTCACCTGATCAGACCGGATCTTAGCACCCTTATTGTTGAAGTACAGGGCGTCACCTGTCTGTGGATCTACGCCAGCGAATTTAACCCCGATAAAAGTGCCGATAGGCTGGCCGATCTTCAGGATATGGGTAGGTGAACCATCATTATAGGAAGAAATCAGCTGGTTGTCTACAGCCAGTTTTTTGATCTTGTTCTTTAGGAAGGAGATATTGAAGGAACTGGTCCAGTTAAAAGTCGATGACCTGATGTTGCGGCTGTTCAGTTGAAATTCAACCCCCCGGTCTACAACTTCGCCAGAATTGGCCGTTACGTTTTTAAATCCGGTGGTTCCTGCCTGTGGGATCTGGCCCAGGAGTTTTGTGCGGTGTGAATTAAAGTATTCTACCGACCCATCCAGCAAGCCATGTAAAATAGAAAAATCGGTGCCTATATTAAAGATGGCATTACTCTGCCAGCTTAGGTTGGAGTTACCCGTATTTCCAGGTTTAAGGCCGGGTGAACCATTGTATTTTGAGGGCTGCCAGTACGAAACGGACTGAAAATTACCTATTTCCTGGTCCCCTGTCAGGCCATAGCTCACCCTGATTTTCAGGGCGTCGAGTACATTTCCGTCTTTTATAAAAGATTCTTCTGCCAGGTTATAACCTAAAGACCCCGAAGGGAAATAGCCAACCCTGCGGTTTAGTGGAAAGCGTGAGGAAGCATCTGCCCTGAAACTGAAAGAGGCAAGGAGTTTATTTTTAAAACGGTAATTTACCCTTGAAAGAAAGGAGGTAAGGTACCAGGAAGTGGGTATCTCCATGGAACCATTGATGATTGCGGCCGAGGATATGGTTTTAAGCCCTCCTGTAGTCGGAAGTCCCTGACCGCTTACAGATACCTGATCGGAATTACTCTGCTGGCGTGTAATCCCAGCCAGGGCATCTATATAATGATCTTCGCCAAGCTGCTTCTGGTAACTCAGAATATTCTCATTCAGCCAGGTGAAGTTATTGAAAGTGGCATAATAGATCTTTCCGCCTACTGCCTGGGCATCTACAGTAAGGGGTGAGAAATACTGATTGTCCTTAGCATTTGTATAATCCATAGACCAGGTTGACCTGAACTTCAATCCCGGCGTAAATTTATATTCACCATATACAGAGCCGATGGCACGGTCAGTATTGGTGAAGGCCGAGATCTCCTTTGCTGACTTCACCGGATTATCAGAAAGCCAGTTGACCTGATAATTTCCAGACTGGGCATAGGAGCCATCTTTTTCATAAACAGGCATTAGGGGTGAAGCCCCGAGGGCATTTGTCAGTACTCCTGTATAGGTATTGTCATTGAAGCTCCTTTTGTTAACTGACCTGGTCAGGGAGAGGGTAGTTCCGAAGCTTAAGCTCTTTGTTGCCTGATGGTCAAGGTTGATACGGGTATTGAACCGTCGCAGATAGTTTTCAATGATGATTCCCGTCTGATCAAAATAAGAACCACTGATGAAGAACTGCGTTTTATCAGATCCGCCCCGGGTTGATAGTTCATAGTTGCGGATGGGTGCCGTGCGCAGCACCTGGTTCAGCCAGTTTGTATTGATACCTGTAGCGGCACCATAGGGAAGAGGATTATAGAGCCCTGCATTCTGAAGCACACTTAAGGCGCCGTACTGCGAAGAATCCTTTCCATAGGCCTTAGATTCCCTGTTATATACATTGATATCATTTTGCATGGCTTCTTTGGTAAGGCTTACAAAATCTTTTGCATTCAGGAAATTGATCTTATGCTCCACGGACTGGATGCCCGTATAAAAATTCAGATTTACAGCCGTTTTTCCTGACTTCCCCCGTTTTGTGGTGATCAGAATAACTCCATTGGCTGCCCTTGCTCCATAGATTGCAGCTGCAGAAGCATCTTTTAATACTTCTATAGACTCAATATCGTCAGGGTTAAGGTCAGCTATGGAACTGATGTTCTGGCCACTTCCGGTAGATTCACCGCTTGTATTGTAAGAAGTGCTCAGCGCCGAATTACTTTCACTCAGCATGGGGATACCGTCAACAACATACAGGGCATTGGTGGCACCCCGGATATTAACGATCAAACCGGCTCCGGGTGTACCCGACGGAGTGGTGACGCTAATGCCTGAAAGCTTGCCTTCTATACTTTCAGCAATATTGGCTACCGGCTGATCCCTGAAATCTTTATTCTTCACCGAAGAGATGGCTCCGGTAATATCACTTTTTTTCTGAGTTCCATACCCGACAACAACCAGTTCTGATAAAGACCGGTTTGATTCCGCAAGCTGTATATTGAATACGGTGGCTCCTGCCAGGGGAACTTCTTTCTTTAAAAAGCCAGTAGACGAAAATATCAGTGTGCCGGTACGGGTACCTGTGGCCAGTGTAAAACTTCCGTCGGATGCGGTCATAGTTCCCAGGGTACTTCCCCTGAGCATTACAGAGGCCCCGGGAATTGCCTGACCGGCAATGTCTTTCACCGATCCATGGATAGTTTGACCATAGGTCATCATCCGGGCAGAAACAAGCAGCAAAGAAAATAGCAGGCAAACCCGCACCATGAACTTCAGGGAATAAAATTGAACCATTCTTAAATATCTTGAAAAAGTTGAAAAAATGATTGTAAAGCAAAGGCTATCTAATGCCCCTAATCAAATATAATCCGGTATATTGTGTCAGAAATAGGTCAGATAAAAAAATTTCAATAACCATAAGTCATTGTCAGACAATTAAATAAGTTGAGTCATAAGCTAGTCAGTATTCAAGTCAGATTTCCAGGTAGTTTATATGTGTTTTGGCCATGAGGGTAGGGAATAGAATAAAAAAGGCAGTTGAAAATGCCAGGGAACTTGCATCATATATAAAGTCAACCGGTCTGAGTGATAAATGGGAAACCTTTACCCGTACACGGTTCAATCAGATCGCATTCATTATCAATAAAAAAGTAACACAGCTTATTATCGAAGATCCGGATATCCTTGAATCCGGACTGATCATCGGATTGATAAAGCTTGAAGAAATGCTGCGGAAAGAAGGCTTTCAGTCGGCCTTTGAACTAACCCGCTACCTTTCAAAGCGCACAAATTACCGTCCTATGAACTGGATCAGCGGTAAAACTTTACAGAGTTACTGGCAGGGTGCAGAGGCTAAAAACATGAAGCTTCATGTACTTATGCTCTTTCTTGATATTGATCACCGGAACTGGGATGAATGGCTGAATGAAGCAGTTCCTGGGCCTTCTTCATTGCCGGATAAATTTTCTGCCGGAACTATGTTCACCCAGAAGTCGGGTCTTGCCGTGATCCGCAAATATTACCTGGGTCAATACTACCTGTACTATCAGAAAACCGATAATTCCAAAACGATCATTAAAACTCCATTCATTATCAGGGAAGGTTCTTCTGGAAATATCAGCGTTCAGTCTGTATCAGAAGGCCACCGCTACCTTGGTAAAGTGCTGGGCATCCGCGATGGCTGTTTATACATTACCTGTCAGAACCTGGATTTTGAGGAAATTGAACAATACATCTTCAATATCGGCCTGGAAACAAAACCTGAGATCCTGTTCGGGGTGTCCAATACGGTAAGTGTAAAAAGCAGGCTTGCTGTAGCCCTGAAAAATGTGCTTGTCAAACAGAAAACAGTAAATACCCAGTTTGAAAAGGAAGCGGAAACGGAAATCTCCTTTCTAAAATCCTATTCTTCAGAAACGGAAGAGAGCCTGGTTGTGGAATACCTGAAAAGATCATCCGGAAATGTCATAATCACTGCCAATTGCTGCTCACTGGACGATCTTCGTACCGCCTTATGAAATGATTCTTGTATTTTAGATCGCCAAACAAGCTTTCATGAAAATACACTACCCATCCATCCTCCTGCCAGCTCTACTTATGCTGGTTCAATCCTTAACTTTTGCACAGAACAGGCCGCTGAAGGCCAGGCCTGATAAGATGGATCAATTTGTTTCTTCTCTACTGGCGCGCATGAGCCTTGATGAAAAAATAGGACAGCTTACCCAGTATACAAGCGATATGGCCCTTACCGGCCCTACGATCAATGCCGGCTATAAATCAGATATCCAGAAAGGTCTGGTTGGATCTGTTTTTAATGCCTATACGCCTGCCTATACCCGGCAGTTACAGCAACTTGCTGTTGAAGGAACCCGGCTTAAGATTCCTCTGATCTTCGGATATGATGTGATCCATGGCCACCGTACTATTTTTCCGATCCCTTTGGGTGAAAGCTCAAGCTGGGATCTGCAAGCGATGGAACTCAGCGCGCATATTGCTGCAACCGAGGCTGCTGCTGATGGTCTTAAATGGACCTTTGCCCCTATGGTTGATATTGCCCGTGACCCGCGGTGGGGCAGGGTTGCTGAGGGAGCCGGGGAAGATGTATGGCTGGGAAGCAAAATTGCGGCAGCCCGTGTACATGGTTTTCAGGGCGACGACCTTTCAGCCTCAAATTCAGTTCTTGCCTGTGTCAAGCATTATGCGGCCTATGGTGCAGTCAGCGGTGGGCGTGATTACAATTCTGTAGATATCAGCCAGCGTGAGCTCTGGGATACCTACCTGCCACCGTTCAAGGCAGCCGTGGATGCAGGTGCGGGGTCTTTCATGACCTCTTTCAATGAAATTGCAGGCGTTCCCTCGACAGCAAATACCTACCTGGTCACAGATATTTTAAAGAATAAATGGAAGTTTAAAGGATTTGTCGTAACCGACTATACGGGCATCAATGAAATGGTGAACCATGGGAATGTGGCCAGTTTAGAGGAGGCCGGTGTGGCAGCCATCAATGCCGGTATAGATATGGATATGCAGGGAGGGGTTTTTCATACCTACCTGAAAAAATCTATTGCCGAAGGTAAGGTGAAGATTCAGACAGTCAATGAGGCTGTACGCAGAATCCTTGAATCTAAATATAAGCTCGGTCTGTTTGCTGATCCCTATAAATTCTGCAATGAAGACCGGGCAAAAACAGTACTTATGAGTGTTGAAAATCTGGAAGCTGCCAGGGTCGCCGGCCGTAAATCTATCGTGCTGCTAAAAAATCAGAATTCATTGCTGCCCCTGAAAAAAACAGGAACTATTGCCCTTATCGGGCCGCTTGCCAACAGCCAGAGAGATATGATAGGCAACTGGTCAGGTGCCGGTGACTGGCATAAATCCATTACCTTATTGGAAGGTATGAAGACTGCTGCCGGTCCGGCAACCAGGATCCTTTATAGTCAGGGAGCAAATATTACAGATAATAAAGACCTGGCCAGGCAGCTTAACGGACAGGGAGGAAATATTTCAGCCCTTAATCCTGATTCCTTGTTGCGTGAAGCGATCAGTACGGCCATAAAGGCAGATATTATTGTACTTGCTGTAGGCGAATCACAGGGAATGACTGGGGAAGCCACCAGCCGTACCGATATCAGCATTCCTGAGAACCAGCAGCACCTGATGCATGAACTGCTGAACCTGGGTAAGCCTATTGTACTGGTTCTGATGAACGGCCGGCCACTTACCCTGGGCTGGGAAGATGAGCATATCCCTGCAATTCTGGAGACCTGGTTTGCTGGAACAGAAGCCGGCAATTCAATTGCAGATGTACTTTTCGGTGCCTATAACCCCGCAGGAAAACTAACAATGAGCTTTCCCCGGGTAGTTGGTCAGATCCCGGTCTACTATAATATGAAGAATACCGGACGGCCGTCAAATCCCGAAAACCATTATTCTTCCAAATACATGGATGCGCCTAATACACCCTTATATCCTTTCGGGTATGGCCTGAGCTATACGACCTTCAGCTATTCAGCCCCTGTTGCAGACAGGAAAACGATAAAAATAACCGACCCACTTCATATAAGCCTTACAGTAACCAATACAGGCATGTATGATGGGGAAGAGATCGTACAGCTTTATATCCGTGACCTGGTCGGATCCGTTACCAGGCCCGTGAAACAATTGAGGGGCTTCCAGAAAGTATTCCTGAAGAAGGGTGAATTTAAACCTATAAACTTTACCCTTACCAATGAAGATCTTAAATTCTATACCCTGAGTATGAAATATGCATCAGAGCCCGGTGATTTCAAGGTCTTCACAGGCCCGAATTCAAGAGATACCCAGGAAACCTCATTCACTCTTATACCCTGAGCTAAAAACCAAAATCAGGCTTTGAAGGTTAAAGAGAGTAAGACGATAAATTTAGAAAGTGCAGAATCAGGATATCCTAATAATAGGTGCGGGCCTTTCGGGTCTGACGGCGGCGAAGGTTTTAAAGAATGCGGGCAGAAAAGTAAAGATACTTGAGGCTTCAGATGGGATAGGCGGAAGGGTTCGGACAGATGAAAAGGAAGGCTATCTGATGGACCGAGGCTTTCAGGTGCTTTTGACAGACTATCCTGAATGCAAGCGGTTCCTGGATTACAAGGCCCTGGACCTGCATAAATTCAAACCCGGTGCCATTATTTTGAATGAGCGCGGATCCTCTACCATTGGGGATCCGCTGAGAGAACCTGCTGCCCTGTTTGAAACCTTGCTCTCACCAGCTGGCTCTATTGCCGATAAAATCAGAATGCTCGGCCTGAAATTTAAACTGGCAGGAAAAAGTGTTGATAGAATTTTTTCAGAAGATGAAATTACTACCATCGCATACCTGAGAAATGCAGGTTTCAGCAAGCAGATGCTCGACCAGTTCTTCATTCCTTTTATGACCGGGATCTTTCTGGAAGACCAGCTTACCACTTCAAGCAGAATGTTTGAATTTGTCTTTAAAATGTTCAGTGAAGGCAATACAACCCTGCCTGCAAAAGGAATGGGTATGATCTCTGCCCAGCTTGGCCTGGGGCTGACCTCTTCTGAACTTCAGTTAAATGAAAAAGTTCTTTCCATAAACGGATCTGAAGTTCTTACCGCATCAGGAAGATCTTATTCTTCAGACCTTATTTTGATTGCCACCGATGCCCCGGGCCTTCCGAAACCCTATGCACAGCCCCGGATCCTGAAGAATTCGGTGATCAGTATCTATTTTACGTCCGATACCCTTCCCTTCAGAAAGCCGGTAATTGCCTTAAATGCGAATAAAAATAAGCTTGTCAATAATATATGCGTGATGAACAGCATAGCCCCTGGCTATGCCCCGCAGGGTAAATGGCTGATCGCTGTATCCATCATAAAAAAACAGGAACCATTCAATGAAACAGAGCTTTGCCGCAAGGTGAAAGATGAACTTAATTTCTGGTATCCGGATGCTTTGCACTGGCAGCCCCTGAGAACTTACCAGATCCCCTATGCACTGCCAGAAGACGCACATGTGGTCAATGAGCTAAGCCCGGCTGCACTCCGGCTCACTGACCAGTCTTTCATCTGTGGAGATCATCTGCTGAACGGTTCGATCAATGCAGCCATGAAAAGTGGCAGGATGGCCGCAGAGGCCATCCTTTCCATATAGGCTATTCCTGCTCGTCAGGAATGGTAAACCAGACTGTGGAGCCATCCCCTACCTTGCTTGTGATGCCAATAGTGCCTTTATGTCGTTTGATGATCTCTGATGAAATATACAGGCCCAGACCCATTCCGGCGTAGTTCTGGGAAGTCTGTTCAACCCTGAAAAAGCGGTCAAAAACAAAGGGAATCTTTTCAGTTTCAATACCAATTCCAAAGTCAATGATGGTAAACTTAACGGAATGCTCCATTTTATAGACCCTGATGATCACTTCATTTGAACCAGGAGAATATTTAATGGCATTTGATAAAAGATTTGTGATCACCTGCTCCAGCCTGTCACGGTCACATAAAATGACCAGATCTATTTCACCTTCCACAGTAATCTCATGGCTTGAGGAATAATATTGCAGCCCCTCAATACATTCATAAATAAGTTCTCTAATCCCACATTCCGATTTATCGAGTTCCATATTTCCTGACTGAAGGCGGGTCACATCCAGTAAGTTCTTGATCAGTTCGGTGATCTTGTTTACCTGCTTGGTTGCTTTATGGATCAGCAGATAAAAGGGTTTCATTTCAAGTGTTTGCGCTGAAGTATTTTCAATGATTTGCAGGGCAAGTTTTAATGAAGTGATAGGGGTTTTTAGCTCATGACTGGCAATACTGATAAATTCATCTTTCTTTTTCAAGAGCTCATTTGTGGCATCATCAATGATCTTTTGTACAGTAATATCCAGCAGAGTACCTATAGCCCTGACGGGAATACCCTCTTCATTGAAGAATGCCTCACCTTTCAATTTCAGCCATTTTGATTTCCGGATATCCGTTTCTGCCGTACGGCATTCAGTATCATATTCATTGCTGGCCTTGCCTGATAAGGTCTGATCAAGCAAGTCCCTGAAAGGCTCCTTGTCATCGGGGTGGATCAGGGAGATAAAACCCTCGTAATCTATTTCTTCGGAAGGCAACAATCCAAGCATGGCCTTGCAACGGTCGTCCAGAATAAGTTTGCCTTCAATGGGATTATAGTCCATCGTTCCCAGCCCTGCCGAATCAACTGCAAACTTGAGGCGCTCCTTACTTTCTATCAATAGCTTTTCTACTTTGGCAAGCCCTTCCTGTACCCTGCGGCTTTCAGTAATATCATTAATGGCAAGAAGAATAAGCTGGTCGGCTACCTTTTCAAGCTTACGGGCATTCAGGTTCATAATGCTCTGCCCTATGCCTGGAAAATCATGACTCACTTCAAAATTATCAAACACATTCTTATCAGGCAAAATACCCCCAAGCAGATCACGCAGGGCAGGAATATCCCATTGCAGATTGCCTAGTTCATATAAGAATTTACCTTCAGTTTCTTTTTCAGTGACCTGAAATTTATTGTAAAATCCGTTGGTCGCTCTTTTGACCTTCAGATCCTTATCCAGAATAATTAAAGGATCATTGATCGTATTTATGATGCCTTCAGTATAGTT
>JAYWCR010000053.1:0-6054 GCA_043780395.1 Sphingobacteriales bacterium | reverse complement strand
CGTACGATATGGCTCACGGCCTCTTCTGCCGTGTCTACAACCCTGAAAAGGTTCAGGTCTTCTTCCCTGATATTGCTTTCCATTTCATGCATATGAGATTTCATCCAGTCGATCAGGCCTGACCAGTATTTTGAACCTACCAGTACAATTGGAAAGCGGGCTATTTTTTCGGTCTGGATCAGGGTCATGGCTTCAAAAAGCTCATCCATGGTGCCAAAGCCTCCGGGAAGCACGATAAAGCCCTGAGAATATTTGATGAACATCACCTTTCTGACAAAGAAATAATCATAGGTCATGAGCTTGTCTTTGTCAATGAAGGGATTGCTATACTGTTCAAAGGGAAGCTGGATATTCAGCCCTACGGATTTTCCTCCTGTCTCATTTGCTCCTTTATTGGCAGCTTCCATAATGCCGGGGCCACCGCCTGTAATAACCCCGTAACCGCTTGTTGTCAGCAGCCGGCCGATCTCAGTAGCCAGTTTATAATAGGGGCTTGTTGAGAGTGTTCTTGCAGATCCAAATACAGAAACACAGGGTCCGATACGGCTCAGCTTTTCAAATCCATCGACAAATTCGGCCATGATCTTGAAGATCTGCCAGGAGTCAGTTACTTTTATTTCCTGCCAGTCTTTATTCTCAAAGGCGGCACGTATTTTTTCTTCTTTGGAATTCATCCGGTAGGCGTAATAAATAATTAGTTATGTTCTTATAAAGTTTGCTTCTTTTTTACTGAAAATATAAAGACCTGCAAACGTAAGTAGTGCATTGTAAATGATCACCTCTGTTCCAAATCCATTATCAAGCAGGGTCATAAAATAATGAAAGCCGTGCAGGGAAGAAAGGGATGCCAGACTCAGTTTACCGGCACCGTTTTCAATATGTATATAGGCAGAGGTAAGAGAGGCCAGAACAATGATCAGGGCACTTAAAAAGGCAATATAAGGTACGAGCTGATCCTTGATCTTCCGTTTAATATATAACCCGAACGTATACATTGCAATAAGAGGGCCATAAGTATAGGAGCCAATAGTATAGACGATGGTAATGACAGAATTCTCTGATCCTCTGAATAAAAAGATGATGAGCAGAAAGCTCAGCAGGCTGAAACCGAAATGTACCCACCGCCTTGCCGGAGCCCTGGTGGGGTCAGAAGCATTGAAATTGAGGATATCTATGCAGAAGCTGGTGGTTAAGGCCGTTAAAGCGCTATCTGCCGAAGCAAAGGAGATAGCTACCAGCCCGATCACAAAGATCAGCGACCCTGCAGCGCTGAAATAATGAGTGGCTACCTCACCGAAGGCAAGATCGGGCCTGGCTACATGAATGCCCCTGAGCTTCATAAAATAGGCTATAAAAGCACCCAGGGTTAGAAAGAGCAGGTTTACTACGAGTGAAATGGCGCTGAAACTGAGCATATTCTTCTGAGCATCGCCTATATTCTTAATGCTCAGGTTTTTCTGCATAAGGTCCTGGTCAAGGCCGGTCATGCCCACACAGATGAAGATGCCCGAAAGAAAGCTTTTCCAGAAGCCACCTGTTCCTGTTGTGAAGATCTGCATATAACCTTCATGGCTTACCTGGCTTGCCAGATGAAAAAGGGGCTGGTTCAGGGCCTTGCTGACCTCCCAGATGCAGACAAAAACAGCAAGGATCATGACGCTGGTCTGGATGGTATCGGTGTATACGATGGTCTTCACACCTCCCTTTACCGTGTAAACAAAGATGAGCAGAATAATGAACGCTACGCTAAGCTCGAAGGGGATACCCAGGCTTTTAAAAACAAGGTCGTTCAAGACCTCTACCACCAGGTAAAGCCTTGCTGCTGCTCCCAGGGTTCTGGCGAGCAGAAAATAAAAGGATCCTACCTTATGGCTGGCTTTTCCAAAGCGAAGATCGAGGTAGGTATAGATGGACGTCAGGTTAAGCCTGTAATACATGGGCAGCAAAATGAAAGCGATTAGCTGGTAGCCTACTGTAAGACCAAGTACAAACTGGAGATAGCTGAACTTGGAGGCCCCCACCATACCCGTCACAGAAATGAAAGTTACCCCCGATATGGAGGTGCCGATCATGCCAAAGGCCACAAGAGGCCAGGGAGATTTTTTATTGCCGAGGTAAAAGGAAAGGTCGTCGGCTTTACGGGTTGTGTACCAGGTAATGCAGGAGATTACACTAAAGTAACCAAGCAGGTAATAAAGGATGGATGCTGGCTGCATGAATTTGGGTATTCTGCTATTTAGGATTATTTTTTATTTTTACAAAATGAACTATTCTTCCCGGCTCCTGGAAAATGCGGTAGCCGAATTTGCCAGGCTCCCTGGGATCGGGGCAAAAACAGCCCTCCGCCTTTCCTTACATCTTTTAAAACAGGAAGAACAGGATGTGCAGCGATTCAGCGAAAGTATCCTGCGCCTGCGTACAGAGATCAAATATTGTATTCAATGCGGAAACCTTTCAGACCTCGAACTCTGCCCGATCTGCCTCAGTGAAAAGCGCGATCGTAGCCTGATCTGCGTTGTCGAAGATACCCGTGATGTGATGGCTATTGAAAATACAGCGCAGTACCAGGGTCTATATCATGTACTCGGAGGCCTGATCTCGCCCATGGACGGGGTGGGCCCCTCGGACCTAAGCATTGATCTATTGCTGAACCGTGTTACTGCCGGAGGTGTTCAGGAAATTATTCTTGCCCTGAGTGCAACTATGGAAGGGGATACGACTGTTTTTTATATCTATAAAAAACTGAAAGATCAGAATATCAAGCTTTCAACAATTGCAAAGGGAATTTCTTTCGGGGGGGAACTTGAATATGTGGATGAGGTGACTTTGGGGCGCTCGATTTTGTCACGGGTGCCTTATGAAAACTCCCTTTTTAAATAAGATTTCTATGAAGTTTAAAGATAAAGTAGTTGTTATTACGGGAAGTTCTTCCGGCATTGGCCTGGCCTGTGCAGAGGAATTTGCCAGTCAGGGAGCAAACCTTGTACTGGCAGCAAGAAGCTATGTAAGCCTTTGTGAACTGGCACGCGATCTTGAAGTGAAATATAAGATCAGGGCCATAGCTGTGGAATGTGATGTGACCCAGGAGGAATCATGCAAGCAACTGATCGGGCAGGTTGTGAGCACTTTCAAAGGAATTGATATTCTGGTGAATAATGCAGGCATCTCCATGCGCTCATTATTCATAGATGCAGACCTGAGCGTACTCAGGCGGCTGATGGATGTGAACTTCTGGGGAACAGTTTATTGTACAAAATATGCATTGCCTTATTTGATTAAGTCGCAGGGAAGTCTGGTGGGCGTTTCTTCCATTGCCGGCTACCAGGGCTTACCTGGAAGGTCTGGTTATTCGGCTTCTAAATTTGCCATGCAGGGTTTTCTGAGCGTTGTCAGGCTTGAGAACATGCACAATAAACTTCAGGTGCTTATCGCATGCCCGGGTTTTACAGCTTCTAATATCCGTAAGGTAGCCCTTGACAGATCAGGGAAAGAGCAGGGTGAATCAAATATGGAAGAGGCTTCCATGATGAGTGCGGGGGAAGTGGCCTTTGAAATAGTGAAAGCGGTAGCAGACCGTAAAAGAACGCTGGTTTTGACCCGCGAAGGAAAGCTCACCGTGTTCCTGAGCAAGTTCTTTCCTGCTTTTCTTGATAAGATGGTCTACAAGCGGTTCAATGCTGAAAGTGGGTCTGTGCTGGAATCTAAAACAAAGGCCTGAAGAATTTTTTTTCAGGCCTTTGGCTCTTTTTATTGAATAAAGCTCTTTACTTCTTCTTTAAGCCCATCCCACTGGCCTTCATCACCCTTGATTGCCAATAGCAACTCCCTAACTTTTGAGCCTCCAAAACCCCATGCCTCAACTGCAGTGATAGTAGGAGGAAGGCTTATTTCGCCAGCGCTTACCATGGCCTCGATCAGGAAAGGTTTATCAGATTTCAGGGCCGCCTTAATTGCAGGGATAATTTCATCGGCATGGGTTACACGCACACCTTCGCCACCACATGCCTGGGCATAGAGGGCAAAATTTGGGTTGTCAAGATGCAGGGCTTCTTTGAAAGGTGGCAACCCCGCTTCTTCCATTTCAGTTTTTACGAAGCTGAGTTCGCTGTTGTTGAAAACGACTAGTTTTACGGGCCATTTATACCTGACGGCCGTTACAAAATCCTGCATGCCCATCACAAAGGCACCATCGCCGGCAAAGGCCCATACCTGACGTGCAGGATTCAGCGACTGGGCACCAAGGGCTGCCGGAAAAGCAACAGCCATGCTTCCATGGTTGAAACTACCCAGCAGGCGCCTTTCACCAAGCAGGTCTACAAAGCGGGCCATCCAGATGGTAGATTCACCTACATCTACCGTAAAAATGGCGTCGCTTGAAGCATATTTGCTGATCTCATGGGCAAAGAGCTGCGGATGCAATGGTGTGCGGTCACGCTTTAATGAACTTTCACTAATAATATGTTTTCTCCAGCTTTCAAGCTTTGAGAAGATCCCATCCCTGAAGGCTGTACTGGTTTTTGCCTCTATCAATGGGAGTAGCATGTCCAGTGTTTTTCCAATATCGCCCAGCACAGCAAGGTTAACCGGAGCGCGGTTGCCTATGTTTTCTATGCGGATATCAACCTGGGCTATTTTACGGTCATGAGGCAGAAAGGCAGTATAGGGAAAGTCAGTACCCAGCATTAACAATAAGTCGGCTTTCTGAACCGCCTGGTAGCCGGGAGGGTTTCCAAGCAGCCCTGTAATGCCTGCTACATGGGGGTCACTCTCATTAAATACATCAGCCGCTTTCAGTGTATGCACGATAGGCGCATTCAGGAGTTCAGAAAGGGCAATCACCTGAGCCTTTGCATTTCGGGAACCTTCACCTGCAAGAATTGTCACCGATGCCTGTGAGTTGATCAGGCTGGCAAGGGCTTCGACCTCACCTGGTGAAGGTACCAGTTTTGCCTGTGGGCGAAATATCGGGTGTATCAGACCTTTTCCTTTGATCTGCATGCCGGCGATATCTACAGGGAGTTCAATGCGGCAAACAGTACGTTCGTGGAGCGCTATCTGGATGGCTTTAAGAATAATGCGTGGTGCCTGTTCAGGTGAGCGTATGATGGCCTGATAGGCACAGACCTCGTCATAGACCTTGGTGAGGTCTACTTCCTGAAAATAACCGGTGCCCATTTCTACCGTAGCTACCTGCCCGCTTATAGAAAGTACAGAAACTCTTTCTTTTTTCGCATTGTAAAGCCCGTTTAACAAATGAAGGGCCCCTGGGCCAACCGTTCCTGCGCAGACAGCCAGATTTCCAGTGATGGCAGCTTCGGCACAGGCCGCAAAGGCGGCATTCTCTTCATGGCGCATGGCAATCCAGCGAATTTTTTCCTGGCGCCTGATGGCATCAACAAATGTATTCAGGGCATCGCCAGTTACTCCAAAGATCTGGGTAACCCCTGCCTGCTGGAGGCAGGAGAGTAAATATTCAGAAACAGTCATTTATCCTTTTTAGCGAATAACTGATGCCCGCAGGCATAACTTATTCTGATATGTAAATTTTACGGCCTTAGTAGTTAGAGTTAGCGCTCAGGAATTGCGCAGGTTTCAGCCTTTCCAAAAAGCTTGTAGCGATAGGTGGAAACCAGCCCATAAAAAAAATCACGTAGGGGCCTGGGGATGATCACAAAAGCATAAAAAATACTCCAGCTGCTTTTCAACTCTTTCAGAATGCGGAGTACTGCTGTTGATTTTGTATAGGCTTTTCCCTTATTAATGAAAACTATAGAATTTACGGAATCAGAAGAAAGATTGAATTTCTTCAGGTGCTGCTGACCTTCTGCTGATTGGGAAGGGATCATGGTGAGAAACTTCTTTTTGTCAATCTTTTTCAGAAACTGCATGGTACCATTACAGAGGTTACAGACCCCGTCATAAAGCACAATATTTTCTTTTTTTACACTTTTCTGGTCCATCATAAAAGGGTGTTTGTCATATTAACCTGTAGTCATTTTTAACAGGCAGACTGCTGTTTATGTTTTGGTCTTCGTATTCAGATACCTGTTTTTG
>JAYWCR010000052.1:0-5159 GCA_043780395.1 Sphingobacteriales bacterium | reverse complement strand
CACGGCGAACTGAAATCAATGGAAGCCCTGGCAGCTGGCCTGGGTGAGCTTGACTATACGGTCGAAATTCCCGAAAGAGGTATTAAATATGAGCTGAATTAATTCAGGTTTTAACCTTAAAAAAATGGCCCTGCTCGTAATGAAAAGGGCCATTTTTTTAATTGTAAGCAGGGTATTTATTTGGAAAAATGGGCAATGATAAGATCTGCAAGTTCTTTTCCTATCCGCTCCTGGGCTTCATCTGTGGCAGCACCGATATGCGGGGTTAAAGAAACCCGTGCATGGGTTAACAGGGCTTCTGTTGGAGTTGGTTCGTTCTCGAATACATCAAGGCCTGCAAAGGCCAGTTTGCCTGCATCAAGGGCCTCCAGAAGTGCCTGCTCATCGATCAGACCACCACGGGCAGCATTGACAATTCCAGCGCCCTGCTTCATCAGGGCCAGTTCAGGCTTTCCTATCACATGCTTCAGGTTTTTCTGACCCGGTACATGCAGGCTTATAAAATCACTTTCAGCAAGAAGCTGGTCAAAGGTCCTTGAATTTACAGCCACTTTCACAGGGGCATTTCCTGGAAAAGAAAGTTCTACAGAAGGTTCAAAAGGAAAAAGATCAAAAACACTGACATCCATACCAAATCCCAGACCTATCCGGGCAACCTCACGGCCAATCCGGCCGAAGCCGATAATACCGAGTTTTTTGCCCCTGAGCTCTGTGCCTGCTGCATATTTCTTTTTCAGGCCGTTAAATTGAGTAGCTCCCTGAACAGGCATCAGGCGGTTTGAATCATAGAGGAACCTTATACCGCTTAACAGATGGGCAAACACAAGTTCAGCAACAGAGATTGATGAGGAGGCGGGTGTATTGACCACAGTCAGACCTTTTTCACGGGCATATTCCACGTCAATATTATCCATCCCTACTCCACCCCTGCCGATCAGGGTAATGTTCGGACAGGCGTCAATCAGTTCTTTTCTGACCTTTGTGGCTGAGCGGACAGTAATGGCATCGTAGTCATTGAGCCGTGCAGCAAGTTCTGCCTGCGGGATATTTTCAGTATCTACAAAATAACCTGCTTTTTCTAGCAACTCTTTTCCAAGGGGATCAATGCCATCATTGGCTAAAATTCTTATCATATTTTCAGGCTTGAAGGGATGTAAATTCTTTCATGGCATTTACCAGCACCTCTACAGAGCTTAATGGCAAAGCATTGTACAGAGAGGCGCGGAAACCACCGGCACTTCTATGACCCTTAAGGCCTATAATACCTTTGGTCTTCACAAAGTCCAGGAAAGGTTTTTCATGTGCAGGGTCTACTGTGACAAAGCAAGCATTCATGCGCGAGCGTACTTCTGGATGCACATTTCCTTTAAAGAGCGGATTGCGGTCTATTTCCGCATAGAGAGCGGCCGCTTTTTCAATATTTTCTTTTTCGATCTGCTGTACACCACCTTTTTTCTTCAGCCAGCGCAGGGTAAGCATAGATACATAGATCGCAAATACAGGAGGAGTATTGTACATGGACCCCCCGTCGATATGCGCCTTGTAATCAAGCATAGAGGGAATTTTATGGCTAACCTTTCCAAGGATCTCGTCTTTGACGATTATAAGAGTAGTGCCTGCAGGGCCCATATTCTTCTGAGCACCTGCATAGATAAGTCCGAATTCACTCACATTCACCGGATGACTGAAAATATCTGATGACATGTCAGCAACCATGGGTACAGGACTTGACGGATAATTTAAAAGCTCTGTTCCGTAAATAGTATTGTTAGAGGTGATATGAAAATAGGCTGCATCTTCAGGGATGGAAAATTCAGCAGGAATGGTATCGTAGTTGGTGGCTTTTGAAGATGCCACCACCACAGTTTCACCAAAGAACTTTGCTTCCTTAATGGCCTTTGCTGCCCAGACACCCGTGTCAAGATAGGCTGCTTTTTTCCCCTGGTCCAGTAAATTGAAAGGAACCATGGCAAACTGCTGGCTTGCTCCTCCCTGTAGGAACAGTATAGAATACCCTTCGGGTACCTCAAGAAGTTCCTTTACCAGGCTTATTGCTTCGGCAAGAACAGCTTCAAAATCAGCAGAACGGTGAGAGATTTCAAGTATCGACAAGCCCGACTTATTAAAGTCAAGTACGCCCTGAGCAGCCTCGGCAAGCACTTCCTGGGGAAGAATACCTGGCCCGGCTCCAAAATTATGTTTCATATGTGAATCAATTAAGCAATTATAAATGGCAAATAAATGATGAATAACAAATTATTGATGGCTGCAAATTACACAATATACCTGAAACGGGATGCCTCTGCCCCTCCTTCAGTTTTTTTCAATGCTTACCCGGGTCGGGGTCTCTGCCCCGGCAATGATACCTTTTGAACTCAGGGCAATGGCATCGATGATCCTGGCCATATTGGACAGATCAAGCGTACCGATCTCATCCTGAGGTGTATGGTAGTTATGCTCATCATCCATTTTTGAAGTGGAGATGGTATGTGAGGGTACTCCTTTCAATGCAAGCTGGGCATTGTCAGACCTGTAAAACAAATTCTGGGCAGGGTAAGGATCGGGATAAAAATGAAAAACAGATCCCTTCAGGTTTGCCTGAAGGATCTTTCCGAAATCAGACCGCTCATACCCTGTAATATAGGCTGAATTGGTAGTCCATTTACTCTGGGTTCCGATCATTTCAATATTAAACATAGCGACTACCTTCTCAGGGTTAACAGATGCGGAAAAGTATTGTGAGCCATATTCACCGATTTCTTCTGCAGTAAAGGTGACAAAGAGCAGGCTCCGGCGGTTATCATGTTTTCTTGCAAAATAATGAGCAAGTTCAATGACGGCCGTCGTACCCGAGGCATCATCATTGGCCCCATTGAAGACGGAATCTTTTCCGGCTTCAGGCTGTCTCTGCGCGGAAGCATTTTTTCCAGTACCCAAATGGTCATAATGAGCCGAGAAGATCACATACTCCGAAGCCCTGTCTGTTCCTGGAAGAACAGCTGCCACATTGTTCAGGGGCTGCCTGATGAGTTTGTTTTCAGCTGTATATTCGAGCTGCGCAGGCTGATGACCGGAGAGCAGCATCAGAACAGTATTCCGGTCAGGATCTATTTCCATAAACTTATAGTTTTTTAATTCTTCCAGAAAAGAGGGAAGTGAAGGATCTATAAGTATGAGCGCATTGGATCCGGAGTGTCGGTCTCTTATAATTTTCATCAGCATATTCCATCTTTTCTGAGGAGCATCCTCTTTTTTAATCTCGAATACATGAAACGAGTTCAGGGATAACTGCAGATGTTCCCTGCTTCCCAGGGCCAGGTAGCTTGCTGGTTCAACAGCCTTTCCATCGATTTTCAGCGAACCGGCATGAAGCACAGAACTGTACATAAAAAATTCCTGGCGGTAGCTCTTTCCAAAAAATGGCTTTAAACCAGCAGTACGGAATTCATTTTCTATGAAGTCTGATGCTTTTTCAATTTCAGGGCTAAAGGTTTTGCGGCCCTTCAGATCATCCGAGGCAAGAAAAGTTTCCACTCTGGTGACATCTTTTTCGGAGGGTAGTTCCACTTGGCTGAGTTGCTGTGCCTGGCAAATTTTAATGCAGCAACCGAAAAAAAGGATCAATGAAAAGACGCGCATAGGGTCGGGTTAAAAACGAACTAATAATTTTAAATTAAACTGGCGTGAGGTCAGGTAATTAGGAACGGCATACCTGTTACTCCCCACATCTTTGATCCAGAGATAAGATATCGTATTCTGAATATTTAAAAGGTTAAAAACTTCTGCATACAGGATGACCGACTTGATATACGTTGGAAGTACAGAACCGGTCTGTGAGATCCATTCCTTTGAAAATCCTATATCCACCCGCCTGTAGGCCGGTACCCTTAAGGTATCCTGATAACGGAGGTGATCAGGAGGGCCTATGGGCAGGCGGGAACCATAGATCAATGCAAGGTGAACTTTATAGCTGCTGTTTGTAGTAAGCTTGTCCTGGAAGAACAGAGCCATATTGATCCGCTGATCTGTGGGCCTGGGTATATAGCCATGTGTATCTCCGTTGATCTTCTCTGCTGTTTTTTGCAGGGAAACACTCAGCGATGATTCCAGGTCTTTCACAAACTGGCCGCTCAAACGCATATCCAGACCGGCAGCATAGCCATGACTGCTTTCATTGCCAAGGTAGCGGATACTTACATCATTTATTTCGTACGGGATCAGGTGCGTAAGCTGCTTGTAATAGAGCTCAGAAAAAAAGACCAGGTTTACTCCTGATGAATGAAAATGCCAGTCTGAGGACGCAATATAATGTACTGCCTGCTGAGCCCTGAAACTGGTACCCGACCTTCCGTCATAGTTGAAATATTCATTATAAAAAGGAGGCTGGAAATAAATACCTGATGAAAGCCTGAGTACAAGATCGGCAGCCCCTGCCGGCCTGTAGGCCAGTGTTGCCCGCGGACTCAGCATCCATTGCCGTGACAGGTCAAGATAGGTGGCCCTCAGACCTGCAGTCAGTATAAGGGCCTGGTTCAGGTGCAGGTTCTCCTGTATAAAGGCAGAATATCTGTTTGTCTGAAAGGTACTGGCATGCTGGTAGGTATAAAGATAGGCAATGGCTGCCTGAGCTTGCGGACTGTCATAGCCTGCTGAATCAGTAAGGCTGTATTCATCGGTCTGGTTGCTCAGCCGCTGGTGCTGATAGCGCAGCCCCCAGTGAAGGGCATGCGTGACACCTGTCAGGCTACCCTTATGTTCAAGTGTAAAAACCCGCATAGTCAGCTGGTTGCGTGTATGCTCAATAAAGTCACCGATCCCTGTATCTGTATGCTGTGCTTTTGCTGCAGGCGATGATGGGTCTTGCTGGAGCTGACCAAAGGTGTACATGGCATCGATATCTTTTGACAAATGTTCATCTGCGGCGTAGAAGGAACTGATCCATTTGAGCCTGAATGCCGGTGAAGGCTGGAGGGTAAGGGCAAGGGCTGTCATAGAAGACAGATAACCATCATTTTCGTGACCCCTGAATCCCAGGTCAAGCTGCAGGGGGGCACCCAGCGTACCGAATACTGTCTGGCGGCTGGAGGGGCTTAATTCATAGCGGTCAGAGGCCAGGTATGCCAGAAGGCTCAGCTCTGAGCGCGGAGAGATCCTCAAAT
>JAYWCR010000051.1:0-19819 GCA_043780395.1 Sphingobacteriales bacterium | reverse complement strand
ATCTCTTCTTCGGTCAGCGAATCCAGAGAAGACGTTGCCTCGTCAAAAATCATGATCCTTGGTTTTCTCAATAAGGCGCGGGCAATAGAAAGCCGCTGTTTTTCACCACCTGATACTTTTACCCCTCCTTCACCGATCAACGTATCCAGCCCTTTATCAGCCCTGTTGAGCAAGGTCTGGCAGGCAGCCTTCTCAAGTACATCAAGTATCTGTTCATCACTTGCTTCGGGAGCCACAAATAAAAGATTTTCGCGTATTGAACCTGAAAATAACTGGGTATCCTGGGTTACAAAACCTATCCGCTCGCGCATTTCATCCATATCAACCTCCTCTCCCGGAAAGCCGTTATACAGTACGTTTCCTCCTATAGGCTTGTACAGGCCGACAAGTAACTTTACAAGGGTTGTTTTTCCTGAGCCTGAAGGCCCTGCAAAGGCAATGGTCTCTCCTTTATTCACGTTGAATGAAACACCAGAAAGGGCATCCCTGGTACCACTCTGATGCCTGAACCTTACCTCCTTGAACTCAAGGGAATGTACAGGTCCCAGTTTTACAGGGTTTTCAGGCTTTACCTCTACGGGGATGGCGATGATGCGTTTAAAGTTCTCCAGTGATGCCTCTGTTTCCCGGTATACATTTATAATGTTCCCAAGTTCCTGCAAAGGTCCAAAGATCTGGAATGAATAAAAATAGAGAGAGAAAAACTCTCCGATAGTGATCTTCTGGACATAGGTAAGATAGACAAGTAACAAGAGCAGACCGTTTCTGAGAAAGTTCACACAGGTTCCCTGGATAAAACTCAGACTTCGTACATACTTTACCTTGCGAAGCTCCAGCTTGAGGATCTTCTGGGTAATAGCATTCAGCCGTTTGATCTCCTGGTCAGCCAGTCCCAGACTTTTCACAAGCTCAATATTTCGCAGCGATTCTGTGGTAGACCCTGCAAGGGCGGTGGTTTCGTTGACGATATTCCGCTGTATGACCTTGATCTTCTTGCTTAATACATAGCTGATGAAACCCAGTACCGGAATGGTAGAGAGATAGATAGGCGCTATGGGCCAGTAAATTGTCAATGCATATACCCCGACAAAGACAATGGCAATGACTGAAGTGAAGAGAACACTGACAAAGGCGGTGATCAGGCGCTCGCAGTCGGTCCGCAGTTTGGTTAGAATTCCCAGGGTTTCACCGCTGCGCTGATCTTCAAAAACGGTATAGGGAAGCTCGAGGGAATGCTTTATTCCGTCTGAATAGATCCTTGCCCCCAGACTCTGGGTAATTACGTTTGTATAATAATCCTGGAAATTCTTGGCAATTCTTGATACCATGGCCACACCTACTGCCATAAGCAGAAATTTACCTACGCCAAGCATAAAGGCATTCAGGGTAAACTCTCTAAAATGCGTAAGATATCCGTCTACAATCTTTCTGAAGATATAAGGATCCAGCAGGGAAAAGATCTGATTTACTGAAGCCAGAAGCAGCGCCAGCATCAATAAGTTTCTGTACCGGATCAGGTAGTTCCATAATATCTTCATAAAAAGGGTAAATTAAGATGTCTTAACAACAATTATAAACTGATAATGGTGTGTTCATTTTTCAATCCGGACCTAAATACGTGAATGAGGCCTTAAGAGTTTAAATTTCCTGGGGAGAAAGATAATTTCAGGATACAGCCTGCAGAGACAGGAGCTTTTGAGGAATTAAATTATCCCCTGATTAAACGCCGGGCAGGGTTTAATCAGGGGGTTGTCAAGCTATTATACAGTTAGAATATCTTTCTCTTTAAGTTCAAGTAGCTTATCTACTTTAATAATATAGGCATCGGTAAGTTTCTGAACTTCAGCTTCTCCGGTCTTCGCATCATCTTCAGCCACACCGTCCTTAACCAGCTTTTTGAAGCCTTCATTCGTATCTTTCCGTGCATTGCGGATGGTAATTTTGCCCTGTTCGCATTCAACCTTTGCAATTTTAACAAGGTCTTTACGCCTTTCTTCAGTAAGGGCTGGAATATTTATACGGATCAGGATACCGTCATTCTGAGGGTTAAGACCCAGATTGGCTTCCTGTATAGCCCTTTCAATAGGTCCAATAAGGGTTTTCTCCCAGGGTTGCACAACAAGGGTGCGGGCATCAGGGGAATTTACATTGGCTACCTGGCTCAGGGCTGTACTGGTTCCATAATAGTCAATATAAATACTGTCAAGCATAGAGGGTGTAGCTTTTCCGGCCCTGATCTTCAGCAATTCGGCATCAGTATGGGTAATTGCCTTTTCCATCAATAACCTGGCTTCGTCCAGGAGCTCTTTAATTTTGGCTTCCATTTATAGATAAAAGTTTATGATCGTTAACGTATTATGAATAAAAGGTAGATCCTAGGTATGAACGAGTGTTCCAATTGGCTCACCTGATACAACCTGCATAAAATTACCTGCTTTATTCATATCGAATACTATAATAGGCAGGTTATTTTCCTGACAAAGTGTGAAGGCTGTCATATCCATCACATTGAGCCCTTTTTCATATACCTCGGTAAATGAAATGCGGTCATACCGGGTTGCAAGGGGATCTTTTTCCGGGTCGGCAGTATAGATCCCGTCTACACGGGTTCCTTTCAGCACTACATCGGCCTGGATTTCAATTGCCCGAAGACTTGCAGCAGTATCAGTTGTAAAATAGGGATTTCCGGTACCTGCACCAAAAATGACAACCCTGCCTTTTTCAAGATGTCTGACTGCACGGCGCCTGATAAAAGGTTCGCAGATCTGCTCCATTTTGATTGCAGAAAGTAACCTGGTTTTAATATTATGCTTTTCAAGAGAATCCTGCAGCGCCATACTGTTAATAACTGTGGCCAGCATACCCATATAATCGGCCTGAACCCTGTCCATTCCACCTTTTTCGGCATCCAGACCACGGTAAATATTACCACCTCCAATGACAATGGCAACTTCCACACCTTTTTCAACAACGCCTTTAATATCAGCCGCATATTGGGCAAGCATATCGGGATCGATTCCATATGCTTTTTTACCCATTAATGATTCTCCGCTAAGCTTGAGCAGGATACGTTTATATTTCATATGAGTAGATTGTGTCCTGTAAAAATAGTACAAAAAAAATCCCCGGCTTTCGGCGGGGATCGTTTTGATTTAAGCGCCTAATTGAACGCGCCTGAAGGAAGTTACGGTTAATCCTTTATGAACAGCATCAAGCATTTGTGAAATTGACTTTGATGAGTCTTTTACGAATTCCTGATTTAGTAAAGTATTTTCTTTATAGAATTTATTAAGCTTTCCCTGTGCTATTTTCTCTACCATTTCTTCAGGTTTCCCCTCAGCACGGATCACATCCTTGGCAATTTCAAGTTCTCTTTCGATAGTTGTTGCATCGACATCACCTTTGTCAATAGCCACTGGATTCATAGCAGCGATCTGCATGCTTACATCTCTTCCAGCTTCATCTGTTCCGGCAGCAGCTTCACTCAGGCCGACTAAAACACCCAGTTTGTAATTTGCGTGAATATAGGCAACAACCTTCGGTGCCTCTACCTTCTCAAACTTGGAAACTCCGATCTTCTCACCGATCTTCCCTGTCTGTTCGATAATAGCTTCAGAAAGGGTAGTTCCGTTCAGGCTCAGGGCAAGTAATGCTTCAAGCGATGCAGGATCATTCTCAACGGCCAGGTCAGCAACAGAATTTGCAAAGGCTACAAAGTCAGCATTCTTGGCAACAAAATCAGTTTCACAGTTCAGCTCAATGATGATACCCTTTGTACCATCTGATGAAGTCTTTGCTATAACTACACCTTCTTTAGCCTCACGGTCAGAACGGCTTGCTGAAACTTTAGCTCCTTTTTTACGCAGGTAGTCAATGGCTTCCTCAAAATCACCATTTGTCTCGGTTAAGGCTTTTTTACAGTCCATCATCCCAGCTCCGGTTTTCAGACGTAGCTTGTTGACATCTGCAGCAGTTATGGTTACAGTTGACATAGTTTTATTTTTTGATTAAGTATAGAGATTGACAGCCGGTTAAAAGCAGATCTTCATGCTTTACAGAGCTGTTTTAATAATTTAAAAACATTTAAAAGCCCGGATGTGAGTCCGGGCTTTTATGGTTATAGAAAAAATATCAGCTGATAGCAGAATGTATATTATTCAGCGCTCTCAGTAGTACGTTCTCTTCTGCCTCTTTCAGCTCCGGGCTCAGCACCTTCACCTTTTTCAGCTTTAGCTATCGCTGCTGCTTCTTTTTCGCTTTCGTCATCCTTTTCACGCTTGCGCTCATCAAGACCTTCTTCAATCGCCTTGCAGATAATAGAAGTGATCAATGCAATTGATTTTGTTGCATCATCATTTGCAGGAATTGCAAAATCAATATTGGTAGGGTCTGAATTTGTGTCAACCATTGCAAAGGTAGGGATATTAAGCTTCAGCGCTTCTGCTACAGCAATATGCTCCTTCTTTACATCGATCAGGAATAAGGCTGCCGGCAAACGGTTAAGATCCGCAATTCCACCAAGTACATCCTCAAGCTTGATCCGCTCGCGCTGGATCATTAACTTTTCCTTTTTAGACAGGTTATCATAAGTTCCGTCTTTGCTGAACTTATCAATATTTGTCATCTTCTTAATAGACTTACGAACTGTTGCAAAGTTTGTAAGCATACCTCCAAGCCATCTTTCAGTCACATATGGCATATTTACGCGTTTTGCGCTTTCTACCACAATGTCTTTAGCCTGCTTCTTGGTGGCAACAAACAATACCTTACGGCCTGATTTCACAATCTGTTTGATTGCTGCACAAGCTTCTTCAGTCTTAACAAGGGTCTTGTTTAAATCTATGATATGGATCCCGTTCTTCTCCATAAATACATAGGGAGCCATTTTAGGATTCCATTTGCGGGTAAGGTGACCAAAATGCACACCTGACTCCAATAACTCTTCGTATGTTGTTCTTGACATGGTCTGTTTCGGATTAACGCTTGCTGAATTGGAATTTCTTTCTTGCTTTCTTGCGGCCTGGTTTCTTACGTTCCACCATTCTGGAGTCACGGGTCATGATACCTTTTGCCCTAAGTGCAGGTTTTCTTTCAGGATCCTGTTCTACAAGTGCTTTCGCAATTGCAAGACGAATGGCTTCAGCTTGTCCGCTGATTCCGCCGCCTTTAACATTCACAAGAATGTCATATTTTCCTTCAAGCTGAGAAACTTCCAGTGCCTGATTAACCAGATACTGAAGAGGAAGAGTAGGGAAATACTCTTTATAATCTCTTTTGTTAACAGTTACAATGCCGGTACCTTCCGTCATGTAAATACGGGCAACAGATGTTTTTCTGCGACCCGAAGTGTTTAATCTTTCCATCTCCTAAAATTAAAGTTTGATAAGTTCAGGATTCTGGGCAGCATGCGGATGCTCAGGACCTGCATATACATACAGATTTTTGATCAATGCATCACCAAGCCTGTTTTTTGGAAGCATACCACGTACCGATTTCTCGAACATACGGTTAGGATGTTTCTCCATTAACTTTTTTGGAGTGATGAAACGCTGTCCACCGGGGAAACCGGTATAACTAACGTATAATTTTTCGGTCCACTTTTTGCCTGTAAGGCGCACTTTGTCTGCATTGATCACGATAACGCGATCACCACAGTCTACGTGAGGGGTGAAGCCAGGCTTGTGTTTTCCTCGGATGATCATTGCGATCTTCGAAGACAAGCGCCCCAGGATCTCTGCATCAGCATCAACGATAACCCATTGTTTGCTGACGGTTTTTTTGTTGGCAGAGACAGTTTTGAAACTTAACGTATTCACTTGTTCTGGTTTTAATTAATAAATCTTGAATAATCCCCAAATTTGAGGACTGCAAAGATAGCTATTATTATTTTAAAAGAAAATGAGTATTAAGCAATTAAGCAAAATTTATCAATTTCCTGTATTCCTCAGGCAATATTTAAAAGTATTATTCTGTTCTGGGCTAATTATGCAAAACTTCTGTATAGGTTTTTATTACTTTTTAAGATATTTGTTGCCTTAACATGAAATGAGAGATAACAATCCTTTTACCATTCAGATTGCCCAGGAAAAGCATTCTGAATATGCAGCTGTCATTTGCCAGGAAATGGCCGAATCAGCCAAGCTGAGGGGAACAGGTATTGCCTACCGTTCTCCTGAATATATTATTACAAAAATGCGCGAAGGTCGTGCTATTATTGCCCTGCACCGCAATGGCGACTGGGCAGGCTTCTGCTATATTGAGACCTGGAGCCATGGGCAGTTTGTGGCAAATTCAGGCCTGATCGTCAATCCTGTTTACCGGAAACATGGACTTGCAAGAGGAATCAAGCACAGGATCTTTGAGCTCTCCAGAGAAAAATTTCCTGAGGCTAAAATTTTCGGTCTTACCACCGGCCTTGCAGTGATGAAGATAAATTCAGAGCTAGGCTATGAACCGGTCACCTATTCTGAGCTCACCCAGGATCAGGATTTCTGGAAGGGCTGTCAGAGCTGTGTGAACTATGAGATCTTAATGGGCAAGGAGCGCAAGAACTGCCTCTGCACTGCCATGTTATTTGATCCTGTGCCTGTTGAAAAAGACATTCCCAAGCGTGTACCCAGTTTTGCTGAAGACCTGAAAAAAAGATACCGGATCTATGAACGCTGGATGAAAATGAAAGCGCATAGCCTGCTGAACCATAGCCTTCTGAAAGAAAAAAGAAACCATTTACAGGACCTTTAATATATTTCCTGCCCTGTATTTCTGCCCTGAGCCAAATCTGTTTAACCTACCTGTGGAATGATCCAAAAGAATAATAAAGTTGTTTTAGCCTTTAGCGGAGGTCTGGACACCTCTTTTTGCGCTGTTCATTTGAGCAGGGACAAAAACCTTGAAGTTTATGCCCTGCTGGTAAATACCGGTGGCTTCAGTATTTCCGAAATTGAGGAGATAGGGCGCCGGGCATTGGAACTCGGAGCGCATTCGTTTGAGTGCAGGGATGTGACCGCCGACTATTATGAGAATTGCCTGAAGTTCCTGGTCTTTGGGAATGTACTGAAGAATAATACTTATCCCCTGTCCGTAAGTGCAGAACGCGTTTTTCAGGCTACTGCTGTTGCAGAATATGCAATTCATACAGGGGCTCATTATATTGCCCACGGCAGTACTGGTGCCGGAAATGATCAGGTTCGTTTTGACATGGTCTTTAATATACTCTGCCCGGAAAAGGAGATCATTACCCCTATCCGTGATCTCAAACTCAGCCGTGAAGCAGAGATTGAATATCTTGGTGAAAAGGGTTTTCCCTACAATACAAAAAAAGCAGCCTATTCTGTGAATAAAGGGCTCTGGGGTACTTCAGTAGGTGGTAAGGAAACGCTTTTATCAAAAGGTATTTTGCCTGAGGAAGCCTGGCCAACCCAGATTACCCGCTCAGGATCTGAAGATATTAGTATCCAGTTTAAGCTCGGGCAGATCAGCGGCGTAAACGGAATCGCGCAGGAACCGGTTGAGGCTATAAAAACGGTGAATGAACTTGCCTCACCTTATGGTATAGGCCGTGATATTCATGTAGGCGATACGATCATAGGAATCAAAGGCCGGGTTGGTTTTGAAGCTTCTGCACCGGTGCTGATCATCAAGGCACATCATTTACTGGAAAAACATACCCTCACAAAATGGCAGCTGAGCTGGAAAGACCAGCTGGCCGGCTTTTACGGGAATTTTTTGCATGAAGGTCAGTTCCACGATCCGGTAATGCGCAATATTGAAAAATTTCTGGAAGATAGCCAGGCAGCTGTCAACGGATCTGTATTTATCCGCCTCCATCCTTTCAGGTTTGAACTCCTTGGAATAGAATCACCGAACGACCTCATGCAATCTGTATTTGGTACATATGGTGAAATGAATAATGCCTGGTCGGGTGAAGATGTAAAGGGGTTTTCAAAAATAGCAGGTAATCAGGTCATGATCCATCGTCAGGTAAATGCCTTAAATAAATAAAATGAACCGCATAAAAGCAGGCATAGTCGGAGCAGCAGGGTATACCGGGGGGGAGATGCTCAGGATTTTGCTGAACCATCCCCTCGTAGATCTTTATTTTGCACAGAGCGCCAGCAGTTTCGGCAAGTATGTATATGAAGTGCACCGTGATCTTTTTGGCGAAACAGAGCTGAAATTCGAGGTGGAGACAAAAACTGGTGTTGATGTGGTCTTTCTTTGTGTAGGTCATGGCGAGGCCAGGAAATTTATGGATAACCATAATTTTGACCCCCAGGTAAAGATTATTGACCTGAGCCAGGACTTTCGTCTCCTTCCTGCTGAATTTCAGGATGGGAGTCACCTGAGAAACTTTACCTATGGGCTGCCTGAACTGAACCGCGAGGCCATCCGCAAGGCTACCAACATTGCAAACCCCGGCTGCTTTGCCACAGCCATTCAGCTCGCACTTTTACCCCTTGCCGCAGATGGCTTGCTAACCAGCGATATTCATGTATCCGCAGTGACCGGTTCTACGGGGGCCGGCCAGAGTCTGTCTCCCAGCACCCACTTTACCTGGCGCCAGAATAACCTGTCGGTCTATAAAGCCTTCACCCACCAGCATCTTCATGAGATCGGCCGAAGCCTGGATCAGCTACAGCCAGGTTTTCATGCACCCATAAATTTTATTCCCTACAGGGGTGATTTTACAAGGGGTATCATTGCCTCTGTCTATACAGCCTGTGAGCTTGCCTGCGAAGAGGTCTATGGACTGTATTCCAGCTATTATGCAGGGCATCCGTTCACCTGGGTAAGTGCAGGAGAAGTGGACCTGAAGCAGGTGGTAAATACCAACAAGGTATTCCTGTCACTCCAGGTGCATGAAGGCCAGTTATTGATCGTATCTGTAATGGATAACCTGGTAAAGGGAGCATCAGGTCAGGCGGTACAGAATATGAACCTGATGTTTGGACTGGACGAGAAGGCAGGCCTGCGCCTCAAACCTTCTGCTTTTTAATGAATACAAGCCTTTAAGCGCATGAAATTATTTGATGTTTACCCTCTTTACGATATAGAAATTTCAAGGGCCGAAGGGTCGGTGGTCTGGGATACCCGGGGGCAGGCCTATACAGATCTGTATGGTGGTCATGCGGTGATCTCGATCGGCCATTCGCACCCTCATTATATAAGCCGCATTACTGAACAGCTTCAGAAAATAGGCTTCTATTCCAATTCTGTCCAGATAAGCCAGCAGAAAGTACTTGCCGAAAAATTAGGTGCTCTTTCAGGCAAAGATGACTTTGAGCTTTTCCTTTGTAACTCAGGTGCTGAAGCAAATGAAAATGCGCTCAAACTTGCCTCCTTTCATAATGGAAGAAAGCATTTGATCGCCTTTAAAAACTCATTTCACGGCAGAACCAGCCTCGCAGTTTCGGTAACGGATAATCCTTCGATCCAGGCCCCTGTCAATGAAAATAAGGATATAAGTTTCCTGCCCCTTAATGATGAAGTTGCACTTGAAGCAGCTTTTAAAACCCATGAGGTCTGTGCAGTTATTATTGAAGGAATCCAGGGTGTAGGTGGAATTCATGTCGCTTCAGACTCTTTTCTGAAAAAGATCAGAAGCTTATGTGATACTTATGGTGCCGTCTATATAGCTGATTCTGTACAATGCGGCTATGGCCGGAGCGGCCGTTTTTTTGCACATGATTTTGCAGAAGTAAATGCAGATATCTATACCCTTGCAAAGGGCATGGGCAATGGCTTTCCGATAGGAGGTATTCTGGTAGCCCCTCATATCAAGGCCCGGCATGGCCTGCTTGGAACGACCTTTGGCGGTAATTACCTTGCATGTGCTGCAGGTATTGCCGTACTTGAGGTTATGGAAGAAGAAAAGCTCACGGAGCATGCAGCAGAAACAGGTGCGTATATCATGGAGCGCCTGGCAGGCTTGCCAGGAATAAAAGAGATCAGGGGCCGCGGCCTGATGATCGGCATTGAGCTTGAGTTTGACAGTACCCTGATCCGCAAAGAACTTATCTATATCCATCATATATTTACAGGATCGGCTACAGCTAAAGAGGTGATCAGGCTGCTGCCTGCATTGAATGTACCCAGGGAGACTGTAAACTATTTTCTGGAGGTTTTCGGCAAGGTACTTCAGCAGCATTATGCGAAAGTCATGGCCAGGTAAGAAAGCCTGGTGGTTCTGCCTATATTTATGAAAACTACGCTTTAACACATGAATCAGTTTATTTCCGTACTTGACGCCGGTGATCCCAATCTTCTGGCCTCAGAAGCTCTGGCCCTGAAAGAACATCCCTTTGCACATGATACACTGGGAAAACATAAATGCCTGGGTCTGGTTTTTCTTAATCCCAGCCTCCGTACCCGTATGAGCACCCAGCGTGCAGCCCAGAACCTGGGTATGGATGTGATGATCCTGAACATGGACCAGGAAGGCTGGGCCCTTGAAACCGGTGACGGGGTGATCATGAATGGTACAAAGGTAGAGCATATCAGGGAAGCTGCCGGAGTCATGGGTAAATACTGCGATATTCTGGCAGTGCGTTCATTTGCTAAATTAAAGTCGCATCAAGAAGACCAGCGAGAAGAAATCCTGAACGGCCTGATCAACTATAGCGGTGTTCCTGTAATCAGCCTTGAAAGTGCTTTCCTGCACCCTCTTCAGAGCCTGGCCGATCTGATGACCATTCAGGCATACAAGCATCCGGTAAAACCCCGGGTGAGTCTGGTCTGGGCGCCGCATGTAAAGGCCCTGCCACAGGCAGTAGCAAATTCTTTTGCCGAGTGGACCACAAAGGCGGGTCTTGACCTTACTATTTCCTGCCCGCCTGGATATGAGCTGGATGAAGCTTATACAGGAAATGCGCGCATTGTGCATACCAAGGAAGAAGCCCTTGAAAACGCTGATTTTGTCTATGTGAAGAACTGGTCAAAAGTAAGTACTTATGGAGCTATTGAAACCGGGCTTGAAAGCTGGATGATCACTGGTGAAGATCTGGAGAAACACCCCTCGGTTAAAGTCATGCATTGCCTTCCGGTGCGGCGCGATGTGGAATTAAGTGCGGCAGTACTTGAAAGTCCGCGCTCACTGGTCATGGATCAGGCAGAGAACAGGATCTTTGCAGCACAGGCTGTTCTTAAACGCATGCTCGGAGAGATGAAATAGATGAAGAAAAAGATAAGAATTATAAAGATCGGAGGCCATGTGCTCGACGATGAGAGTTCCCTGAAAAACTTCCTTGATAATTTTAGTGGACTGGAAGGCATGAAGATCCTTGTACACGGGGGAGGTAAAATTGCAACCCAGCTGGGTTCCAGACTTGGCATCGGCCATCATATGGTCAACGGGCGCCGGATCACCGATCAGGAAACCCTGGAACTGGTTACTATGGTCTACGGTGGGCTGATCAACAAGAACCTGGTAGCAAAACTACAGGCTTTATCGTGCAATGCGCTGGGTTTATGCGGGGCAGATGCCAATATTTTTCCGGCGGTCAAAAGACCTGTAGAGAAAATTGATTTTGGCTTTGTAGGAGATATTGCCGTAGATCTTCTTGCTGTAAGCCGGCTGGAACTTTTTCTGAATGCCGGCCTTACCATGGTCATTGCGCCCCTCACCCATGATGGGGAAGGAAATCTGCTGAATACAAATGCCGATACGATGGCGGCAGCTCTTGCTATCTTACTGGCTGAGGCCTATGACTGCGAGCTGATCTATTGTTTTGAAAAAGAAGGAGTACTGGATGCTGGCGATGCGGTGATCAGCAAACTTACCATGCAGCAGTTCAGTGAGCTGGTACGCACGGGGGTTGTCTGCGGAGGTATGGTTCCAAAGCTTTCAAATGCCTTTGAAGCACTTCAATCCGGCGTCCCTACCGTAAGGATCATTCAGGCCTCAGCTTTGAAAGAATGTGCCGGTCGGGATGTCAGTGCAGGAACAACTATGTATTTATAAAAAAAATTAGATTATGGGTACTTATATAGCCATTCTTGGCGGCGGAAATATTGGTCTGAGCATGGCCCGGGGGCTGGTAAAATCAGGAAATTACCAGGCTTCACAGATCGCAGTGACCCGAAGAAATACAGGAGCCCTGAAAGAGATCGCTGACCAGGGCTTTGATACTGGAAGCAACAATGCCCTGGCTGTAAGCAAGGCCGGAATTATTATGCTTGCTGTTTTACCCCAGCAGCTCAATGCCCTGCTTTTTGAAATTAAACCTGTTATTCAGGCCGGCAGGCATCTTGTCATTTCGGTAGTTACAGGGGTGTCGATCAGCGATATTAAAGCAATTCTGGGTCAGGATGTCGCTGTTGCCAGGGCAATGCCCAATACAGCCATTGCCGTCAATGAGTCAATGACCTGCCTGGCCTATGACGACCTGTCGGCAAGCCGGAAAGAAGAAATTGCAGGCATCTTTGAAACAGTAGGTATCCAGACCGAAATAAAAGAAGAACTCATGACCTCTGCCACGGCGCTTGCAGCCTGCGGAATTGCTTTTTTTCTCAGAGCCATCAGGGCCGCTACCCAGGGTGGGGTAGAAATAGGCTTTCATGCCAGTGATGCCCTTAGAATTGCACTCCAGGTGGCTAAAGGAGCCAGCATATTACTGGAGAGCCCGGGTGCCCATCCTGAAAGGGAAATCGACAAGGTCACATCCCCAAGAGGGTGCACCATTGCAGGTCTGAATGAAATGGAGCACCATGGTTTTAGCTCAGCCCTGATCAGGGGTATTAAAACCTCAGCAGACAAGGCTGGTAAATTATACGAAAAATCTATTGATTAATATGTCATCCAATCGCTATGAAGCAGCAATCGGCCTGTTAAAAGGTCTGATCGCCATTCCCTCTTTCAGCAGGGAAGAAGAAAAAACAGCGGAATTAATTGCTGGTTTTCTAGCTTCCAATAATGTCCCCTTTACCCGGACAAATAATAATGTATGGGCCCGGAATCTTCATTTTAACCCATCATTGCCTACTATTCTACTGAATTCCCATCATGATACAGTAAAGCCGAATACTGGCTATACCCGGGATCCATTTGAACCGGCTCTCATTGATGGCCGGCTGTATGGGCTGGGAAGCAATGATGCCGGCGGACCATTGGTTTCTCTGCTGGCAACCTTCCTTCATTTCTATGAACAGGCAGATATGGCCTATAACCTGATCATTGCCCTGACTGCAGAAGAAGAGATCTCGGGGAGCGGAGGTCTTGAAAAACTTCTGCCTGATCTGGGGCTGCTTGATTTTGCTATTGTGGGTGAACCCACAGGTATGAACCTGGCTATTGCAGAAAAGGGCCTGATGGTACTGGATTGTATAGTCAGGGGGAAAGCCGGGCATGCAGCCCGTGAAGAAGGGGAAAATGCTATCTATAAGGCCCTGCCTGTCATTGAATGGTTCCGCACCTACAGGTTTCCTAAAAAATCTGAGATGTTTGGGGAGGTAAAAATGTCTGTGACGATCATAGAGGCCGGAAGCCAGCATAATGTAGTGCCTGAAAGCTGTAAATTCACTGTAGATATAAGGGTTACAGATGTATATACACATGAAGAGATCATGGATATCATCCGCCTTGAATCCGGAGCGGAAATCCTGGCCCGTTCAACCCGGTTGAAATCGTCCTCTATTCCTAAAACACATCCTATAGTGCAGGCTGGAATTACCCTTGGCAGGGAGACGTATGGCTCTCCAACAACTTCTGACCAGGCTCTGCTTTCTATTCCCTCGCTTAAACTGGGTCCGGGAAATTCAGCAAGGTCACATTCAGCGGATGAATTTATTTTCAGCCATGAAATTGAAGAGGGTATTTCTATCTATACTGAAATGCTTGAACAGGTGCTTATCAACAAAAGAAAATGAAACTCTGGGAAAAAGGAATAAGAACGGCCTCTACCGTAGAAAGCTTTACTGCCGGTCAGGACCGCCAGCTCGACCTGATGCTTGCAGAAGCAGATATGGAGGGTACAATGGCCCATGCCATCATGCTTACCTCTATCGGACTGCTTGAACCGGATGAACTTGAAGCCATCAGGGCTGAACTCAGCAGTCTTTATTCAGAAGTAAAAAAGGGCAGTTTCATCATCGAACCGGGCGTTGAAGATGTACATTCCCAGCTTGAACTCATGCTTACGCGTAAGCTGGGAGATACCGGAAAAAGGATCCATGCCGGCCGTTCACGAAATGACCAGGTTTTAACTGACCTGAAACTTTTTTTCAGGGTAAAGCTCCGTGAAATGGCAGGTCAGGTTGAAAGCCTGGCCAGTACAATGCTCACCCTGAGTGAACTTAATAAAGAAAAAGGTCTGCCCGGATATACGCATTTCCAGGTGGCCATGCCTTCAAGTTTCGGACTCTGGTTCGGGGCCTATGCAGAAAGTCTGGTAGATGATCTTGAGGGTATAAGACTTGCTTTTTCCATGGCAAACAAGAACCCGCTGGGCTCTGCTGCAGGGTATGGATCTTCTCTTCCCATTAACCGTACACTCACTACTGAGCTTCTGGGTTTTGACCAGATGCACCATAATGTAGTCTATGCACAGATGAGCAGGGGTAAAACTGAACGCCTTGTGGCCCAGGCCATGGCCGGCGTAGCTTCTACCCTGAATAAAATGGCAGCAGATATTTGCCTTTATATGAGTCAGGATCTCGGTTTTCTGCGCCTTCCTGATGAATATACGACGGGGTCAAGCATTATGCCCCATAAAAAAAATCCGGATGTGCTTGAACTGATTCGTGCCCGTACCAATCAGCTCATGGCCCTTCCCAACCAGATCACCATGCTTACCAATAACCTGCCTTCAGGTTATCACCGTGATTTTCAGTTGCTGAAAGAAGTGCTGTTCCCTGCATTTTCCATTTTATCTGATTGTATGTCCATGGCCGGGGAAGTGCTTCCACGGCTCATTATACGTGATCAGATCCTTGATGCAGAGAAATACAAATACCTGTTCAGCGTAGATGCCGTCAACCAGCTCCTGGGTAAGGGTATTCCTTTCCGTGAAGCCTATAAGCAGGTAGCTGCTGAAATTGATGAGGGTAGGTTTGAGCCTGAGAAGGATCAGGTACATACCCATGAGGGAAGTATAGGCAATCTTCATAATGAACATATAATGAGTAATATGAACCTGATAATTGGAAGTTTCCCATTTCAGAAAATTGACCGGGCAATCGCCGATTTATTCATACTTTTACCCTCCTGATTTTTAATAATCAATTTAGTTCGTATGATGATTTCACAAATGGCCGCAAGTCTTGTAGGCTCGGAAATAATTAAGATTGCAGCAGAGGTAACAGAGCTTAAACAGAAGGGAGAAGAGATCAGCAATCTTACCATTGGTGATTTTAATCCTGAACATTATCCAATCCCTGAAGACCTGCGTGACCAGATCACACTGGCCTATAAAAAGGGTTTTACAAATTACCCGCCTTCCAGCGGGGTGAACTCTTTAAGGGAAGCCCTGCATGCATTTACTCTTGAAAGGCATGGGCTTGACTATCCTGCAGATGATTATTGTATCAGCAGCGGATCAAGGCCCCTGATCTACGCCTGCTACCTGACACTTCTGGACAAAGGCGATAAAGTAGTATACCCAGTTCCAAGCTGGAATAATAACCATTATTGTCATTTTACCGGTGCCGAGCAGGTGATGGTCACCACCCAGGCCGAAAATAATTTTATGCCTACGGCTGCAGAAATTGCTCCGGCCCTGGATGGAGCTGTATTGCTTGCGCTTTGTTCACCCCTGAATCCTACAGGCACTATGTTCAGTGCAGAAGAGCTCGGCAGTATCTGCGACCTCGTACTTGCCGAAAATGCAAAGAGAAAAGCCGGAGAAAAGCCGCTTTATGTGCTTTACGACCAGATCTACAGCCTGCTTACCTTCGGGAAGCATAAACATGTAGATCCGGTAAGCCTGCGCCCTGCCATGCGGCCTTATACCATCTATATTGACGGTGCCAGTAAAGGATTTGCCTCTACCGGTGTCCGTGTTGGCTGGGGATTCGGCCCGGCAGATATTATGGATAAAATGAGGGCCATTATAAGTCACGTAGGAGCCTGGGCTCCTACTCCCGAGCAAAATGCGATGGGTGCATTCCTTAAAGACACTGAGAAAGTCGATCAGTTTCTTGGCGATTTCCTTTTTAAAGTTCAGCGAAGCCTGAATATGCTCTATAAAGGTGTGAAGAGCCTGAAGGCCGCCGGCTATCCTGTAGACGCGGTTGAACCGATGGGTGCCATTTACCTGACTGTAAAAGTTGATATTCTGGGGCGTAAAACTGCAGAAGGAAATGTACTTACCAATTCTATGGAAGTAAATTCCTTTCTGATCAGTCATGCCCGGTTTGCACTGGTTCCATTTTCTGCCTTTGGCGATGAACCTGATTCTACCTGGTTCAGGGCTTCTGTCGGGGGCTGTTCATTAAAAGACATAGAACAACTGATCCCCCGCCTTAAAGAGGCTATTGACCAGCTGGTTTAATTACCTGCCTGATTTAGATCCGCTCTGAACAGAGCGGATTTTTTATTTAATAAAAATTGAAAAGAATGAAAAAAGGAAGACTTCTTCTGATACCCACTACCCTGGGTCTGGGTACAATAAGCCAATGTCTTGTTCCTGAATTAAAACTAGCCATCGCAAACCTCGAAGAGTATATTGTTGAAAATGAAAAATCGGCCAGGAAATTCCTGAAAGAAGCAGAAATCATCATTCCCCAGAACAAGCTGGTCATAAGGGAATATGCAAAGCATAATAAAGATTCCATGGGTGCTTATTTCAAAAGCATGGAAGACGGGCGTGATGTAGGGCTGCTCTCGGAAGCAGGATGCCCGGCCATTGCCGACCCGGGTTCAGATATTGTTCTTGAAGCCCACCGCCGGAATATTGCCGTTGTTCCCTATGTCGGGGCAAGTTCACTCATGCTTGCCCTGATGGCATCAGGCTTTAACGGGCAGTCATTCCGCTTTGCCGGCTACCTGCCTATAGAGAGAGCTGACCGCAACAAAAAACTTCTTGCGCTGGAAGCGGAGTCAGCAAAATTAAACCAGACCCAGATCTTTATAGAAACGCCCTTCCGCAATAACCGGATGCTTGAAGACCTGGTGGTCACCTTACAGCCTACAACTTCACTGTGCATAGCCTCCGGCCTGACAACTCCAGAGCAGTTCATTCATACACGTAAAATTTCAGCCTGGAAAAAGGCATTGCCAGAATTACATAAGATCCCTGCAGTATTTCTAATCTACTGCGGTAAATAAACCCCTGTTCTTGCCTGTATTCACTTGTAATAAACCGCATTTCAGAAAAACGGTACCCTTTCTTTTTGTAGCTTTCTTGCTCGGAAGCGTTCATGGCTTCAGCCAGACGCATACCGAAGTAAAAACCGGGGTGGTCAGGGATAGTATTTACAGGCATTTTATGAGCGATATCAGCGAAGATTCTGCTGACCACCAGAATAATAAGGTGGGCCTGACAAGCCTTCTTTCCGGTCAGACCATCCGGAACAGTCACCAGAGAACCCTCGTAAAATTTGCACCCCTTGGGAATGCATTTAGCTATAATACAGTGGAGGGCTTTGCACTGAGCCCTGGTTTCTCCTATACCCGGTTTACCACAGAAGCCAGTTCTTTTACGCTCGGCTCCACGCTGAGGTATGGATTTTCAAACCACCGTTTTAATGCTGCGGCGCAGCTGGACTGGAACCTGGATGCTTTAACCCATAGTAACCTTTCCCTTGAAGGAGGGAGTGTGGTTGCGGATCAGAATAATCTCGGTGGAATTGCTCCATTGTATAATACCTTCCAGTCACTTCTGTGGAAGATAAATCCTTTAAAGATCTATGAAAAGCATTTTCTTGCGCTAGGATATTCAAGGGATCTGATCAGGCAGCTAAACCTGGGTGCAGGTTTGGAGTATGCCAATCGCATACCTCTTGTAAATACCGATTACGCCTATATTTCAGGCGCTTCAAGCCAGCATTTTACGGCCAACGAACCCTATGGCTCAGCCGGGAATAAACCCGCATTTACCCTTAACCAGGCCATGACCCTGCACCTGACGGCAAAAATAATCATTGCCGGCAATGCATGTCTGGGTAAGGACCAGCCAGTACCGGCAGATAAACCATCTATGTTTATAGAATACCGAAAAGGTATTAAAGGTCCTTTCGGATCTCGGGCCGACTATGATTTTTTAAGTGCTGGTATCAGTCAGCGTGAAATTCATACCGGGCGCATGGGGAAGTTTAATTATAGTGTTTCAGGAGGAAGGTTTTTAACCCATAAAAACCTGATATATCTCGATTACCAGCATTTTACCAGCAGCTCATCTACTCCTTTCCAACGGGCTGAATCGTTTGAACTGCTGAGTTCATATCATTTCAGTGCATCAAGGTACTATATACACGGCCATGTGGAGCAGAACATTGGCGATCCTCTTTTCTCAGGTATACCTGTTCTCAGGGAACTCAGGCTGGAACAATATATAGGGGCCTCTTATATGAAAAATAACCTTCTGAATAATTATGCCGAAATTTATATTGGAATTCAGTCTTCAACCTTCAGAATAAGCTATGCATTTGGCTTTAAAGATGGAAAGACTTACCTGAATGACTTTACTGTTAATATAGGAGGTTTTTAATAGCACCATGAGAAACATTTTTCCGTTGGTTACCATTTGTATCCCTGTATATAATGGTTCCAGATTTCTGCAACAGTGTATGGAGTCAGCTATAAGCCAGGATTATCCGAATATAGAAATCCTCGTGCTTGATGATTGTTCAACGGATAACAGTATGTCTGTGATTGAGAAATACGCAAACTTACACCCAAAAATCAGAGTCTGTCAGAATCTGCAGAATACCGGACTTGTAGGAAACTGGAACAGATGTCTTGAGCTGGCAAGAGGTGAGTGGATTCAGTTCATGTTTCAGGACGATTATTTTACTGATAAAGATTCGATTGGTAAAGCCATGGCAGAGCTATTGAAAACAGCATGTGAGCTTGTTATTTTTGACCGGAATTATATTTTCGAGCCGGGTGTACCGGAGCTTAAAAAACAATATTATGAAGATCACCTGCTGCGGATAAAAAATTATTATCAATCAGAACCAGTAATTCTAGACAAAGATTTCTTATCATAGCTCTTCAGATTTCACTTTTACGTCAACTTTATCGGAGAGCCCATTGTAGGTATATTCAGTAAAAATCTGGTAGAGCGGTATGGAAAGTTTGATGATGAGTTTGCAGGCATCTGCGACTTTGAATTCTGGTTAAGGATATGCACAAATCAAGCATGGCTTTTCATGCCGCTAGCCCTTGTTAATTTCAGAGTGCACCAGGAAAGTGAATCTGCCAGAATTGAAAAGACATCCTGTAGATATACAGACATCATCAGTATGTTTAATAAGATTATTCTGAATGACGGATTTAAAAATCTCCGTACATACTTAGGAAATAGAAATGCTGAAAATAGTTTTGAAAAAGAAATAAACGAACTGTTCTCAGATTTATATAGCCGCAAGGGCAGCTTGTATAAATTGCTTAATACTCATTCAGTAAAAGAGTTGAACTCCCGGCCAGCTTTGTTTCCACGGCCAGGCTTTAAATTTATCAGGCGACGCCTGAAATATAAACTGGGACTACTCTTTACCAGATCGTCAAAACGAGCTAAATAGCCTTCCCCATTTAAAAATTTATAAATACAGGTAATTTATTTATACGTAACAGTTTTTTTTCAAATCTGGTTGTTTATACTTAACTCATAAATAAGTTCAATAGTTTATTTATGATATCCAGGCTGCACATATAATTCCAGAA
>JAYWCR010000050.1:0-3154 GCA_043780395.1 Sphingobacteriales bacterium | reverse complement strand
ATATCTATACGTTCGGACCTACTTTCAGGGCTGAAAATTCAAATACGACCCGCCATCTTGCTGAATTCTGGATGATAGAGCCTGAAATGGCCTTCTACGACCTGAATGACAATATGGATCTGGCAGAAGAACTCCTTAAATATGTGATCAGGTATGCCATTCAGACCTGCCCCCAGGAACTTGAGTTTCTGAATGAGCGCCTATTGGAGGAGGAAAAATCCAAACCCCAGGCAGAGCGCAGTGAACTGGGACTGCTGGCTAAACTTCATTTCGTATTGGAAAATCAGTTTGAGCGCCTGACCTATACAGAAGCCTTTGAGATCCTTAAAGATTCCAAACATAACCGCAACAAGAAGTTTACCTACCCTATCACAGAATGGGGCGTTGACCTTCAGTCAGAACATGAACGGTATCTTGTAGAACGCCATTTCAAGAAGCCGGTGATCCTGAGCGATTACCCCAAGCAGATCAAGGCTTTTTATATGCGCCAGAACGATGACAATAAAACCGTACGCGCCATGGACATCCTGTTCCCGGGTATCGGAGAAATGGTGGGTGGATCACAGCGTGAAGAGCGGTACGATAAACTGGTAGAACGCATGGGCGAGATGCATATTCCGATAGAGGAGATGTCATGGTACCTTGACACCAGGCGCTTTGGATCTGCTCCTCATGCAGGCTTTGGTCTGGGTTTTGAGCGGCTCGTACTCTTTGTATCAGGGATGTCAAATATCCGGGATGTGATCCCCTTTCCAAGAACACCGAAAAATGCAGAATTTTAATTCTGGATACTGAAAAATTCAGGCAATAAAATATTTTTAATTATGTGGAATACATTCAAAAAAGTAAAACCTACCGAAGGCCTGATCATTATCAGGAATATAAAAACAGATAAATATGATGTCATTGCCAGTGACGACCTGAAAGAACAGTTCATGGCCGATAAAGACAATGAATACGAATGGTGCTCATTTCAGAAAGATCCGGGAAAAAGTAGCTACCAGCAGGGAATAGAACGCGGTTATCAGGATGGCTGGGAAGATTCCTGTACCAATTACGGGCTGGAATATGACCCCCGGTCAGTTGCCAGCAGCTTTTATGATTATGTAAATCCCTGATCTCATTCTGCTCAGATGCAAAGGTTCTCTGGCATCCCTGTATATGCGTTAAAAAGACTGCACAGGGGTGCTGCATTTACCCTCCCAGGAATAGGAATTTTTACAGGCTCTGAATATTCCGGAAATATTGACCTTTTGCGCCATGAATTCGGCCATATCCTGCAGGCACGTCTGCACGGGTATTTCAGGTTTTACTTATTCACAGGCCCCCTGAGTCTGCTAAGCGCCTGCCGTGAGCAATGGAACATAGGTTATCTGCATAAAAATGCCCGTGTAGAAACAGAAGCAAACCTCCTTTCTTATGCTTATTTCAAGGCTCCGGATGACTGGGATCACCAGTCGTTTCCCCTTAAAACAAAAACCCCGTGAATGAATTTCAGACACAGGGCTTTTCTCATTTTAGAATTTATTAATCTACATACCTTCTGAACACGGCGGTCGTATTATGACCACCAAAACCAAAGGTATTGCTCATGGCAATATCTACCTGTCGGTGAACAGCTACATTGGGAGTCAGGTTCAGGAAATCGGCAATTTCAGGATCCCTGTTCTGCAGGTTGATCGTTGGAGGTACAATATTATGTTTGATGGCCAGAATACAGGTCAAGGCTTCAATAGCTCCGGCTCCACCCAATAAATGGCCGGTCATGGATTTTGTAGAACTTATGTTCAGATTCTGATCGCGGCCGAAAAAAGTAGCGACAGCAGCCATTTCACTCCGGTCACCCATAGAGGTAGAGGTTGCATGGGCATTCAGGTAATCAACATCTTTGCGGTCAATACCGGCTTCTTCAAGGGCTTCTTTCATGGCCTTGATGGCACCAAGGCCTTCAGGATGGGTTGCTGACACATGATAGGCATCACTCGTCAGACCACCACCTACAAGTTCAGCATAGATCTTGGCTCCTCTTGCTTTGGCATGCTCAAGTTCTTCAAGCACAAGGGCTCCTCCACCTTCTCCCATGACAAAACCGTCACGGTCACGGTCAAAGGGCCTGGATGCGGCAGTAGGGTCGCCATTGCGCTCACTCATGGCCTTCATGGAATTGAAACCACCAATGCTGGCGCGGGTAATCGGGGCTTCAGAACCTCCGGATATAATGACACTTGCCTTGTTCAGGCGGATCAGGTTAAAACCTTCAATGATTGAGTTATTGGAAGAGGCACAGGCAGAAACAGTCACAAAACTGGGTCCATGAAAACCATATTTTATGGTGATCAGGCCGGCAATCATGTTAGGGATCATCTTTACAATAAAGAAAGGATTGAATCGGGGCACTTCACCACCTTTTGCAAACTCCATAACCTCATTTTCAAAGGTCTCAAACCCGCCCATACCTGTTGCCCAGATAGCTCCGATACGGTCACGATCAACCGTTTCGTTATCAAGCCCTGAATCTTTTATGGCTTCCGCTACTGAAACAAGGCCCAGCTGTGAACAGCGGTCGAGTTTTTTTACTTCTTTTCTTTCAAAATGATCTTCAGGATGGTAACCCTTCACTTCACAGGCAAACTTGGTTTTAAAAAGACTGGTATCAAACAGGGTAATGGGCCCGGCACCACTTTCTCCAGCAATAAGATTTTTCCAGAACTCATCTACAGTATTTCCCAGGGGCGTAATCGCTCCAATACCAGTAACAACCACTCTTTTTAAGGTCATATTCAACAAAAATTTAATCTGATTAAGTAAATGATAACAGGTTTCTGCGGAGGCAATTTAAAATTTCCCTGATCGTTGGATAGGTAAATCTTGATAAAATTCATGTAATTAAACTTTTACTCAGCCTCCGTAGTAACGGCTGCAAATTAAGGTAAATTTATTTGTCTTCCTTAACCATTTCCATCCTCTCTCCTATGATTGAAGCCTTTAATACAATGGCTCTCCAGACATTAACTGTTCTGGGGCCCTTTTTAAGCAATATTCATCAGAACTGGTGTATTTTAGGAAGTACGGGTCTTGTGCTGCATGGCATTGAAACCCGGGCTGAAGAAATTGATATCCTTACTGATGCTGCTGGAGCAAGAAAGCTTGAACT
>JAYWCR010000049.1:0-5319 GCA_043780395.1 Sphingobacteriales bacterium | reverse complement strand
TCGGGAAATCCAGCTGCTCTTATTGCTGGGAACTCAATGCAGTCGGTTATTCTATCAAAGACCTATACTCTGAACGTTTTTAATAAAGACCCACTCTTCAGGAACACCGCAACAGGTGATTTTCACCTTCAGTCGGCAGCCAGCGCTGCTTACCAGGCAGGGGTGCATACAAGCCTTCCAGACAGCCTGCTTCTCAAGACCGACCTCGACGGAAAGACCCGCAGAAGCCAGCCCAGTGCTGGTTGTTATGAGTTTTAAAACAAATTTGATTTTACTGTAACTTAATCTGAGGATCTTCGTAAAAGAAACCAGAGCGTTACATTAGAGGAGCAGGGCCGGCATTAAAAAAAGCAGGCCCTGCTTTTTTTAAATACTAGGCTTCAATTTTTACACCTTTCCAGAAAGCGATATGGCCTTTTATCTGTTTTGCACCTTCTTTAGGCTCAGGATAATACCAAGCAGCATCCTGATTTTTCTTGCCATCCACTTCAAGGGAATAATAAGAAGCCTTTCCCTTCCAGGGGCAGCTTGAATGCGTATCTGATGCTTTAAAAAGTTCCTTCCGAATAGAATCAGCAGGAAAATAGTGATTATTTTCTACGACAACAGTTTTATCACTTTCAGCAATTAATTGGTTGTTCCAGGTGGCTTTCATAGTGTGAATTTTAGCTATGAAACAAGGAAAGAAGGTTTAAGTTTACCTTTTTTTTGATTCTCCGTGAATTCTACCTGTAGCCTGCTCGCTGCAATGCAGACCATCGTAAAAATATTATAGTCTGGTTGACATACCTACGCCGCTTCATAAAAATCAATATTTATTGGAAAAGGGCATAGTTAACTAAAACCATGCCCTCTACTATTTATTCAGGCATGAGCCAATGCAGCTGATTCCTGAAATAGGGGAAGAGCGCTCATAAAAGCATACACTTCTTTTTTTATTCCTTCAAGTACCGATTCATCAGCACCCTTTGTTATTGCCTTATCGATCCAGTTTACGATCTGCTCCATATCATCTTCTTTCAAACCACGTGTTGTAATGGCTGAAGATCCAATGCGGATACCAGAAGTAACGAAGGGAGATTTATCATCGTAAGGAACCATGTTCTTATTCAGGGTTATTCCTGCCAGACCTAGCAATGCTTCAGCAGCCTTGCCACTAATATCTTTATTTCTAAGATCCATCAGAAACATATGGTTGTCTGTACCACCAGAAATAAGGTTATAATCACGTTCCACGAAAAGTTCTGCCATTCTTTTGGCGTTCTTCTGTACCTGGCAGATATATGTATAGTAAGAATCTGTAAGCGCTTCCCCGAAGGCAATTGCTTTTGCAGCTATTACATGTTCAAGGGGGCCGCCCTGAGTACCCGGAAACACACTGGAATCAAGGATTTCTGACATCATCTTGATGCGCCCCTTTGCTGCTGTCATGCCCCAGGTATTTTCAAAATCCTGACCCATCATAATAATTCCACCCCGCGGACCTCTTAGGGTCTTATGAGTAGTACTGGTTACAATATGGCAATGGGGTAGTGGATCATTTAAAAGCTTTCTGGCTATAAAACCAGCTGGGTGTGCAATATCTGCCCAAACCATAGCACCAACAGAATCGGCAACACGGCGGATCCTGGCATAATCCCAGTCACGGGAATAGGCAGATGCACCGCAGATGATCACTTTAGGTTTTTCCTGAAGCGCTTTTTCTTCAAGCTGCTCATAATCGATCAGTCCAGTTTCACGTTTGACAGTATAAAAATGTGCATCATATAACTTGCCTGAAAGATTTGCCGCTGAACCATGGGTCAGATGACCTCCATGTGCAAGGTCAAGTCCCAGGATCTTATCTCCCGGCTTTAATATAGCCTGCTGAACGGCGATATTTGCATTTGCACCTGAATGTGGCTGAACATTTGCCCAGGCAGCTCCGAAAAGTTCTTTCAGCCTGTCTATAGCCATTTGTTCAACCTGATCAACAACCTCACAACCGCCGTAGTATCTTTTGCCAGGAAGCCCCTCTGCATATTTATTTGTAAGCACAGAGCCTTGTGCATCCATCACCTGCTGACTCACAAAGTTTTCCGAAGCAATTAATTCTATGCCACCCACCTGCCGTGACTTTTCCTTTTCTATTAAATTAAAAATCTGAGTGTCTCTTGTCATGATTTGTATAACTGGTACCAGGTGCAATTTACATATAAGCAGACAATTATATGTCTGTGAAAGAAATGATTCTGATTTATAGAACTATCCGGCCTGATCCCATGACCATGAAATTATTAAATCCATGCCCAAGCTCTATTTTTAAGATCTCTTGCTGGAGAAGTTCCAGCAATGCAAGAAAGTTATATACGAGCTGGAGCTTGTCTCTGGATTGGAGTGAGATCAAATTAAAATTTAATGTCTCATTTATACGAAGCAGGGAAAGAATCTCTTCTTTTTGTTTTTCTATTGAATAAGGATGCTGAATCACTGCGTGAATCATGCCAGGTGCTTTTTCCTGATTCCGCTTCTGAATACGAGACCATGTAACAAGCAACTGATAAAGACTAAGCCTTTCCAGCTCCTCATTAGGAAAGGAAGCTGTGATAAGCTGTTCAAAGTCAGCTGAAAAATGACCTCTTTTATTTTGCAGTATTCGTTCATCTTCAAGTAAGATCATGACTGGCACAGCCTGCTTGAAGCGTCTGTATTCAATCAGGCGCTCAACCAGCAGGGTACGGGGGTCTGTTTCCTCTCCATTCTCTGCAAGTTCCTTTCTTGGCAGCAGAAGCCTGGCCTTTATTCGCATCAATGTGGCCGCTACAAGGATAAACTCACTGGCAAGCTCAATATTCAGCGCAGTCATTTGCTGCAGCCAGGCCAGAAAATCGTCTGTTATCTTAGAAACCGAAATTTCATGAATATCCAGCTCGTCACGCTCAATGAAGAAAAGCAAGAGGTCAAAAGGCCCTTCAAACTGAGCTAATTTGATTTCATAACTCAAAATTTATTTATTTTTAGCGTCACAAACTCAGTACTGGTGATGTTAATGATTCAAAGAAATACAAATTTTAGGATAATCAAGTAAATTTGTAATCCCGGTGGTGGCATAAACAGAAATATGGAAATACAAGCAGGCGAGCTATTATCCCAGATCCAGGATCCTTCAGATCTAAGGAGGCTAAGTGAGTCACAATTAACAGAGGTCTGCCAGCAATTAAGGCAGTATATAATAGACAGTGTTTCAGTCAACGGGGGGCATTTTGCAGCAAGCCTTGGCGTTGTTGAACTTACAGTTGCTATTCATTATGCATTTAATACTCCTTATGATCAGTTGGTATGGGATGTAGGGCACCAGGCATACGGCCATAAGATTCTTACTGGCCGAAGGCCAGTTTTTCATACAAACCGCCTTTATAATGGCATCAGTGGATTTCCCCGCCGTGCGGAAAGTGAATATGATACTTTTGGAGTCGGTCATTCATCCACATCCATATCGGCAGCGCTGGGAATGGCTGTTGCCTCCAATTACAAGCAGGATAAGCTCAGGCAACATATAGCTGTGATAGGTGATGGCGCCATGACAGCAGGCATGGCTTTCGAAGGGCTTAACAATGCAGGTGTAGAGAATTCGAATCTCCTGGTTATTCTCAACGATAATTGCATGTCCATTGACCCAAATGTGGGTGCACTGAAAGAATATCTGACTGATATTACCCTTTCTCCCACCTACAACAAGGTGCGTGAAGAAGTATGGAATATGCTGGGGGCGATAAGTAAATTCGGACCGGATGCAAGATTCATTGTCAAAAAAATTGAAAAAAGTATCAAAGGAACCGTTTTTGGCAGGAGTAATCTTTTTGAATCTCTGAAGTTCAGGTACTTCGGTCCTATTGACGGGCATGATGTAACAAAACTTGCCCGCATGATGAATGACCTGAAACAGATTCCTGGTCCCAAAATTCTGCATGTACTTACTGTAAAGGGAAAGGGATACGCACTGGCTGAGAAAGATCAGACCAGGTGGCATGCTCCGGGTCTATTTGATAAGATAACCGGCGAAATTAAAAAAACAGTTCAGGATAAGCCCCAGCCCCCAAAATACCAGGATGTATTTGGTCATACGCTGTTGGAACTTGCCGAAAAAAACCCCAGAATCATGGGCATTACTCCGGCCATGCCCTCAGGAAGTTCACTGAACATCATGATGAAAGCAATGCCTGAACGCTCATTTGATGTGGGAATTGCAGAACAGCATGCGGTTACCTTTTCTGCTGGTCTTGCCACACAGGGAATGATCCCCTTCTGCAATATCTATTCATCATTTATGCAAAGAGCCTATGACCAGGTTATTCATGATGTGGCCATACAGAATCTGCCTGTCGTTTTTTGTCTTGACAGAGCTGGCTTTGCAGGGGCTGATGGTGCAACCCATCATGGAGCCTATGACCTCGCCTATATGCGCTGTATCCCGAACCTGATAATTTCTTCCCCTATGAATGAGGAGGAACTCAGAAATCTGATGTATACCGCCCAGGATGAGCCTACCGGGCCATTTGTGATCAGGTACCCAAGGGGTAACGGAATGATGGTCGACTGGAGAAAACCATTTAAAAAACTTCAGATCGGCACTGGCAGAATGGTCACTGACGGAGAAGACATTGCAGTACTTAGCATAGGCCATATAGGTAATTATGTAACGAAAGCCTTTGAGACCTTGAACCAGGAGGGGATTTTTCCGGGGCATTATGATATGCGTTTTGTGAAACCTCTTGACAGTGCTTTAATGCATGAAATCTGCGCCAAGTTTAAGCATGTGATTACACTTGAAGATGGCTGCATCATGGGAGGAATGGGAAGCGCTGTACTTGAATGGATAGCTGACCATAACTACATGAATATTTCCGTAAAAAGGCTGGGTATACCCGATGAAGTTATTGAACAGGGTGAGCAGCTTGAACTTCAGGCTTATTCCGGTTTTGATGTACCCGGCATCTGTGCGAGTATCCGTGATATAACCGGGATTATGAATGCCCGGCTTATGGCCATCTAAACCCTTTAAAAGTCATAATACATATTTCTGAATGAGGCCTTCAGGCCAAAGCTTATATAATTCATTTTCTCTGTTCCCAGAGAATTCTTAAGGGTTCTATTTGTATAGCCTAGCTCAAGCCTGAGGTTATTTTTATAGTTTAGCGTATAGGTGGCACGAAGGTCAGCATAAAAAAGATTTGTACGTATTCCGCTGCCAACAAAGAATCCTTCATCAGCTGTGCGGAATGTATATGGCTTGAAAATATCACCTCCTGTACTTTTCATGGGTTTTGACGGATCATCCAG
>JAYWCR010000048.1:0-2853 GCA_043780395.1 Sphingobacteriales bacterium | reverse complement strand
TAGCTCAGTTGGTTAGAGCATTGGTTTGTGGTGCCGAGGGTCGTGGGTTCGAGCCCCATCGCCCACCCGCTTAAAGTCAATTAAGGGGTAAGTCATTTGACTTATCCCTTTTTTATTTTCCTGATTTCTGAAAAGTTTCGAAACTTTCAGTGAGGTGTTTGTTATTCCCGAAATAAGAAAGGATTTCCACAAGCATTGGTGCTTCCTGATATCCCGGTACCAAAGTGATCTTTTCTCCCTTTTCTCCCATGATCACACAAGTCGGATAACCGATCTGCCCGTCAAGCATGGCCAGGGTAAATGAGTTGATATGCTGATCAGGGGAATATGAATACACTTGCCCGTTTACTGTCAGCTTCTCCCTGCCCTCAGCATTGAATTTGACGGCGTAGAAATGTGCATTCATCTCCCGAACAACTTTCTGATCGGTAAATGAGTCCCGGTCCATTTTCTTACACCAGCCGCACCAGTCAGTGTAGAAATCTATATAGATTTTTCGGGGGTTGGTTTTACACAGCTCAAGGGCCTTTTCCATACTGATCCACTCAATTACTTCTCTGGGAACCGGGGCCTTCTGTTCGGTGCCTGCCAGTTTCCCGGCCTCTGATAAAGGATGTAACGGAGCGGCCTGCAAAGCGCCTGCAGTTAGCATGGTAGCTGAGAAGACTACTGATATTTTGCTCAGGGAGTTAAACGATTTTTTCATGGTTTCTGGCACATTAATTGCTTTTAATATTCCGCCCACCCAAGGGCATGTTTTTCATAGGTAGATGTAGGGTCGACTAAGCAATTAGTCGACCCTTTTTTGTTTTCTGATGGTGGTTATCTGTAAAAGGGACAAAGGTAAAAGAATGTACCCTCAAACTAAACAGGGTAATCTGGTGTATTTAACGGTAATTTTACCTTTATTTTACGCCTGAGCAAGCAATTAGTTTCCCGGGTCAGCGCATCAGTATGAAAAAAAAGCACAAGATCATTGTTGGGGTAAGCGGGGCCAGTGGGGCCGTTTACGCAAAAGTATTACTTGATACACTTCAACGGCTGCATGAGCAGATAGAAGATGTCGCTCTGGTGCTGTCAGACAATGCCCGCGATGTCTGGAAATTTGAACTGGGCAATGATGACTATTCTGCCTACCCGTTCAAGGTATATGAAAAGGGCAATTTTTTCGCGCCTTTTGCCTCTGGCTCTGCCAACTACAAGACCATGATCATCTGCCCCTGCTCGATGGGAACGATGGCCAGAATTGCTTCTGGAATCTCTAATGACCTGATGACCCGTTCTGCAGATGTCATCCTGAAGGAGAGGCGAAAACTGATCCTGGTGGTGCGGGATACCCCTATCAGTTTGATTCACATTCGTAATATGGCGACAATTACCGAAAGCGGAGGCATTATCTGCCCGGCAACGCCCTCTTTTTACTCTCTCCCTAAAACATTTGAGGAACTGGCGGCTACTGTAGTGAACCGGGTAATCGACCTTGCCGGCCTGGAGCTTGATACCTACAGATGGCAGCAGTCAGACGGATTAGCGTAATCTCACCGGGATTTCCTACTTTTGCGCTTGAATGTATGCACCAAGAACTGTAAGTTTTTTGACCTTAGGCTGTAAACTTAATTTTGCTGAAACGGCTTCAATCAGCCGCTCAGTTGAAAAGCACGGATATAAGGTACTTGAAAGTCCCGAAATCACTGATATTTCAGTGATTAATACCTGTTCGGTAACCGAAAACGCAGATAAGAAATGCCGAAAGCTGGTTCAGGAAATTCTGAAAGCTTCACCTGATACCTGTATCGTCATTATAGGCTGTTATGCCCAGCTTAAGCCGGTCGAAATTTCAGGCATTAAAGGGGTAGATCTGGTCCTGGGTGCCCAGGAAAAGTTTAAACTTGCCTTTCACCTGGACCGGCTTGTTGAAAAAGGTAAAGCAATAATCTACAATACACCGGTTGATGAGGTACGGGAATTTAACTCTTCCTGGTCGGTTTCCGAGCGTACCCGCTCCTTCCTGAAAATCCAGGATGGCTGCAACTATTCCTGCTCCTTCTGCACTATTCCCCTGGCCCGTGGTGGCAGCCGCAATGATTCTATTGCCGGTATCATGGAAAACGCCCGGCTGATCGCAGCTGAAGGAATTACTGAAATTGTACTTACCGGAGTTAATATAGGTGACTTCGGACATAGCACGGCAGAAAACCTGCTGCAGCTACTGCACCGCCTGGACACACTTGAGGGCATTCAGCGCCTGCGGATCTCCTCGATCGAACCAAACCTGCTGTCAGAGGCCATCATTTCCTTTGTTGCCGGTTCCAGGCTCATTGTTCCCCATTTTCATATCCCCCTGCAAAGCGGATCAAATAAGACGCTTTCCGCTATGCGCCGGCGCTACCGTACTGAACTGTATGCTGCGCGGATAGCGTTTATCAAATCCAGTATTCCAGACTGCGCCATAGGTGTCGATGTGATCGTGGGCTTTCCCGGTGAAACCGATGATGATTTCATTGAGACGTATAATTTTATTCAGGGCCTGGACATTACCTATCTGCATGTATTCAGTTATTCAGAACGGGATAATACCCATGCACTGAGTCTGGGCGCAAAAGTGCCTGCAGTAGAAAAGCAGCGCCGTAGTCTCATGCTGCATGCTCTTTCTGAAAAGAAAAAAATGGCATTCTATGAAAAATACCTGGGCAGTGAGATGAATGTTCTTCTTGAAACTGACCATAAGAACGGGTTGATGCACGGATTTACCTCTAATTATATCAAGGTCAGTGTTCCATATGATGAAACACTGATGAAACGTATGGTACGCGTGCGTCTCGAAGACTTTGATGGGCTGGGTGCCGTCAGTGG
>JAYWCR010000047.1:0-4391 GCA_043780395.1 Sphingobacteriales bacterium | reverse complement strand
GAAGGTTTGCAACCGGGTGATAAGGTGGTGACCTCAGGGTATGAAAATTTTGGCGACAACCAGGAACTGGTTATAAAAAAATAGAACGATATGATAAAGATCACGGATCTGGAAAAAGTTTACCGTACCGAAGAGGTCGAAACGGTGGCGCTTAATAAAATATCTATTGAAGTAAAAATGGGTGAGTTCGTATCCATTATGGGGCCTTCAGGCTGCGGGAAATCTACCCTGCTGAACATTCTGGGTCTTCTTGACGACCCCGACGGAGGAAGCTTTCTCTTTAACGGGCAGGAGGTAGCCCATTATAACGAACGCAAAAGGGCAGATCTGCGCAAACGAAACATCGGTTTTGTATTTCAGAGCTTTAACCTGATTGATGAACTTTCAGTTTTTGAAAATGTAGAACTCCCCCTGCTCTACCTTGGGGTGGCCTCTGCAGAACGAAAAACAAGGGTCGAAAAGGTACTTGATAAAATGCAGATCATGCACCGGCGGAATCATTTTCCCCAGCAGCTCAGCGGAGGCCAGCAGCAGCGGGTAGCCGTAGCCCGGGCCGTCGTAAATGCGCCCAGGCTTATCCTTGCTGATGAACCTACCGGTAACCTTGATTCAAGCAATGGAAATGAGGTCATGCAGCTTCTTACAGAACTGAATGAAGGCGGCACTACCGTGATCATGGTCACCCATTCAGAACATGATGCCCGCTATAGCCACCGCATCATCAGAATGCTCGACGGGCAGGTGGTGCTCGAAAATATGATGCAGTTATAAAATAGATGGTGATGCAAATGAATGCGATAAGATACTCATACCGCCAGCTAATCAAACATCGGTTCCAATCGTTGCTGAATGTACTGGGCCTGGCTACAGGCATTGTCTCTGCAATGACATTGCCAGTAATTATGAACAGGACCAGCGCCTGGCCGATCTGTTCAAAATCTTTGCAGGCAGCAAGGGCCAATCCGGTTAAGAACCTGCGGGCTGAATAAAGGCCTGATCTATCCTGTCAGGGTTTCAGTGCACCTTTATACTTTTTTCTGAAATCTTTATATTCAGGAATGGAAACATTCTGCACGTAAGGATTGTCATGGTGGTCTGCAATATAATGCTGATGGTAATCTTCAGCTCTGTAAAATGCTGAAAGTGGCAAAACCGTGGTAGCGATCTTTCTGGGCGAGGCTTTCTGGGCAAGGGCTATTGCAGAAAGAACCTCATTTTTTTCTGCCTGGCTGGAATAGAAGGCTACTGAACGGTACTGGGTGCCTTCATCCGGTAACTGTTCATCTACCTGGGTGGCGTCATGGGACAGGAAAAAAGCATTCAGAAGCTGCGGAAATGAAATTTTCTTTGGGTTGTAGTAGACAAGTACCGATTCTGCATGCCCTGTTCTTCCGGTTGAGACCTCCTCATAGCTGGGGTTTTTAACTTTTCCGCCTGCATATCCGTTCACTACAGAGTCAACACCCTGCAGGCTCTCAAAAATTATCTCTGAATGCCAGAAGCAACCTTCAGCAAAAGAGGCAAGCGCTTTTCCGGGAGCTGGTTTAAGAGGCATATTGATCACGCCGTTAAAGGATCCGGGCTCCTGCTCGGCCTGTGCATTGGTGCCTGCACCCGTGCAGGAATGAAGGAAGCCTGTAAATCCTATGGCTATTACCAGTACCGGGAGTATGCGTATGACCCTGCTGAATTTTTCTGACATGGTATAATTTGTATTTTTCTTAATTGATAAACGAATTTTTCAGGCCGAAAGTTTGTCCGCTTCTGTACAACGGCTGTATCGGAAGCGGACAGCTACTGGAGCATGGACTTATTTTTAAAGGTGTTAATATCTTAATAATGAACACACTGGATCCATGGCATTGTTTTTCGAACGGGGGTTTAAAACATCGCAAAATGATCAGACTCAGCAATCTCTTTAAATGGGTGAACACCGGCTCTCAGCGGGTTTTTATTTTAAGGGATATTCATCTAAACATTGAACAGGGAGAATTCATTTCTATCATGGGCCCTTCAGGTTCAGGAAAGTCGAGTTTGCTGAATATAATCGGTATGCTGGATACGCCCTCGCAAGGGCGTCACTATTATCCAGGTAACCCATTCCGAAAAAAATGAATCCTATGGCTCAAGGATCATCCATTTACTGGACGGGCGGATCGAAGAACCGTCAGGCAGCTTTTAATCATCTTATGCCGATGATGAGCATGTAACGGAGCTGATAGATTCTGCCGTAAAAAAATATTTTATAATTAAATGACACTGGTTATATTGCTATGAAAAAAAAACAAGCATTTCCGCTAAACCTTTTTTATGTGAAATTTTTATACAAATTACTGATTATCATTAGTTTAAGTATTGTTTTTTGCAAGTCAAATGCACAGCAGAAGTTCAGCCTTGAGGGTGCCATCGGATATGCTGTAGAAAATAATCTGCAGCTCAAACAGGCAAAACTGACCACTGAACTTGACAGTGAAAATTTACTGGCAAGCAGGGTAAGTCTGCTTCCTGATTTTAACGGCTCGATAAACCAGTCCAATAATTTTGGCCGTACGATCAACCCTACCACCAATACCTATACGAACAGTAATTCCCATTATCTGCAGGGAACTTTGAACGGTCAGTTGGTTCTGTTCGGAGGGTTTCAGAAACTCAACCTGATCAAAGAAAATAAATACCTTTTACTTTCTGATAACAGCCGTTTTGAAAAATCAAAGAATGATGTGATCCTGAATGTGCTCACTTTTTATCTTCAGATCCTGAGCTATCAGGACCTGATTGTCTCTACCAGACAAAAATCAGAAGTGAGCAAACAGCAGCTTGATTATGACCAGAAGAAGCTGGCTGTAGGAAATATTACTGAAGGGGATCTTTTGCAGGATCAGGCCCAGTATGCCCAGGATATTCAGAATATGACCATCTATCAGAATAACCTTGATATTTCCCGTACGAGTCTGCTGCAATATATGAACCTTGACCTGTCGCAGCCGCTGGAAGTGGTCAGGCCAGATACGCTTATTGTTGAAGGGCTGCATACCACTTATGATGCCATCGATGTCTATAAAAAGGCATCGGCTGTTCTGCCGAATGTAAAAGCAGAGGAATATGCGGCTGATGCCTATAAAAAGGCCCTGGAGGTAGCCCGCGGAGCACTTTATCCTTCTCTGACCCTGGGAACTTCTTTAGGAACAGTATATTCTCCGCAGTATAAGAATTATACCCAGTCGGCTGTACCTTCAGGGCAGCTTTCGCCAACCCCGTTCATTACGTCGATCAGCAGAGAGCCTGTGCTGGCTGAAACCTTTTTATCTTCCTCCCGTACCCAGGCCTTCCATGATCAGATTAAAAACAACCTTAGCAAGTACTATGGGCTGAACCTGAACATCCCCATTTTTAATGGCTGGCAGACGCGTATGCAGGTGAGAAGGGCAAAGATCCAGTACCGCCAGCAGCTCCTTGTTGCTGAGATTGCACGCACTACACTGAACAAGACCATTGTGCAGGCGGTGATCGACCTGCGTGCTTCAGATAAAAAGTATCAGGCAGATCATAGTTCGACACAAGCATTGAAGCGTTCATTTTATTATAGCCAGCAGCGTTATAACAATGGAATGTTAAACTCTCTTGACTTTAATCTTGCAAAGAGCAAGTTTACCGTGGCTGAGGCTACGGAAATTCAGGATAAATATGATTTGATCTTTAAAGCAAAGGTTATTGATTTTTACCTTGGTAATAAGATAACCTTAACGCAGTAACCTACTTCATCTCTCCATGGCCACAAAAAAGAACCGCATGCGCAGGAATATCATTATGGGTATTCTGCTGCTGATCATTATCGCATTTACGGGACGGCAGGCCGGCTGGTGGGGAAAAGATGAAGGCGACAAGGTAGCTGTGGAGAAGGTCAGGCGCATGGATATCATTGAGACCGTGTCTGCAAGCGGAAAGATCCAGCCTGAAAAAGAAGTAAAGATCTCACCTGATGTTTCAGGCGAGATCGTGCAGCTTAATATCAAGGAAGGCGATCGTGTGAAAGAAGGTGACCTGATGGTAAAGATCAGGCCTGATGTCTATGAAGCCAGCCTGAACCGGGCTGTATCCAATGTGAACCAGGCAAAGGCCATGTATTCCAATTCAAAGCAGATGGTCGTTCAGGCTGAGGCTAATTTTAAAAATACAGAAGCAGTTTTTAAACGTACTGCACAGCTCTATAAAGAGAAGGTCGTCTCTACCAGTGAATATGGAAAGGCTGAGGCTGATTATGAATCTGCAAAAGCCAATATTGATGGTCTTCAGCGGAGCATAGATGCGGCAAAATACAATGTTTCCTCCAACCAGGCATCGGTAAAGGAATCTTCAGACAACCTGCGCAAAACCACTATCTTTTCACCCGT
>JAYWCR010000046.1:0-2855 GCA_043780395.1 Sphingobacteriales bacterium | reverse complement strand
TAGCCGGCATTTTTTAACGCTTTTGTAATTGCGCCACCAACCATTCCCCGATGGCCGGCTATATAAATTCTTGCGTTTAATTCCATGCGTACTTTATCGTCTATTCCCCGCAAATTAGTAATTATTCACAAGGCAAGCCTGCAGGGCTTTTAAAAATATTTAAACACCATCATGCAGTGATTGTTCTGCCCAACGGATGATAAACTCTATTTTTGCACTTTGTACAATGATTTATGAAAAGAAAACTTGAACGGTTTGCGGAGATAGAAACATTTGATCATGTTTTCAATAAAGATTGCCAGTTAAAAGGAAAATGGAATGAACAGTTTTTTAAAAACTCCAACCCTCTTGTGCTCGAACTTGGTTGTGGGCGTGGAGAATATACGATTGGCATGGCAAGGGCATTTCCTGATAAGAATTTTATAGGAATTGATATCAAGGGGGCTCGTTTATGGAGAGGTGCTAAAACCGCCCATGAAGAAAATATGCCTAACGTCTCATTTCTGAGAATTCAGATTGAATCGCTTATGGACTATTTTGAGCAGGGCGAAGTCTCTGAGGTATGGATTACCTTCCCTGACCCCCAGCCAACTGTACGCAGAACAAGAAAAAGACTTACTTCTATCCGTTTTCTTAACTACTACCACCATATCCTGAATTCCGGAGGCCTTGTACATCTGAAAACAGATGACCAGCCCCTGCATCAGTTCAGTCTTGAAGAGTTGCCTCTTGCAGGGGCCAGGATGCTTGAGAGCAGCAATGACATTTACACTGACCGTGCGGGCATTGAGTCGTTTCTGACAACAATCCAGACCACTTACGAAAAGATCTTTCTGAAAGAAGGAAAGAAGATCAATTATCTTTTATTTGATTTCGTACCTTCTTAATTGCTCATTGGGCCTGAAGCTTATCATGAACGATAAAAAAAAGGAACGTGCAAATTTTTACGAACAGGTATATTTCGTTACCCGGCGTATTCCCAGAGGAAGGGTAAGTTCTTATGGGGCCATTGCCCGCTATCTGAGTATCGGAGCGGCAGCCCGCATGGTGGGATACGCCCTGACAAGATCGCAGAATCTTGTGCCTGGAGTGCCGGCACATAGGGTGGTGAACAGGTCAGGCCTGCTTACAGGGAAAATTCATTTCGGAACCCCTACCCTCATGCAGCAACTACTTGAAAATGAAGGCCTCTTTATAAAAGATGATCAGGTGCAGAACTTCAGCACTGTTTTCTGGGATCCCTCCGTTGAGCTAGATAAAGAAACCTATGGAACCTGAATTAATCCGCTGCGCCTGGTGCTCTGCCGATCCGGTATATATGCGCTACCATGACCATGAATGGGGAAGACCGGTACACGACGACCGTATTCTTTTTGAATTCCTGCTTCTTGAGGGTGCTCAGGCAGGCCTGAGCTGGATCACTATTCTTAAAAGAAGGGAAAACTATCGGAAGGCCTTTGCCGGTTTTGATCCCCAGAAGGTTGCCGCTTTTGGTGAAGAAGAAAAAGCTATGCTCCTGCAGAACGAAGGCATTATCCGTAACCGTGCTAAAATAAAATCAGCAATAGGAAATGCACAGTTATTTTTAAAAGTCCAGGCCGAATTCGGCACATTCGATTCCTATATCTGGGGTTTTATGCCGGGGAGTGAACCCCAGATCAATCACTGGCAGCATCCGTCTGAGGTCCCCGTCACAACCGCCCAGTCTGATGCATTAAGCAGGGATATGAAAAAACGGGGTTTCAGTTTCTTTGGCTCTGTCATATGCTATGCGCATATGCAGGCAACGGGCATGGTCAATGATCATTTAGCAGGCTGCTGGCTTAATTCCCCTGTGAAAGCACTTTAATTGTTATTTTTGCTATTCAGCACTTACGCATGGCAGAACTTAAAAAACTTTTTTTACTTGACGGCATGGCCCTGGTCTACCGTGCACATTTTGCATTCAGCAAAACTCCCCGTTTTACGTCAACCGGCTTAAATACCTCAGCAGTACTAGGTTTTACAAATACCCTGCTTGAGGTGATAAATAAAGAAAAACCCAGTCATCTGGCTGTTGTATTTGATACCTCAGCCCCCACTGAAAGACATACAGATTTTGCGCTTTATAAAGCACATAGACAGGACATGCCTGAAGACCTGGCTATTGCCCTGCCCATTATCAAGAAAGTCATTGAAGGCTTCAGGATCCCTGTCATTACGCGTGATGGATTTGAGGCAGATGATATTATCGGAACCATGGCCAAAGAGGCTGAAAAGAAAGGGTTCATGGTTTATTGCATGACTCCTGACAAAGACTTTGGCCAGCTGGTATCCGATCAGATAAAGATCTATAAACCAGCCTATATGGGCAAGGGTGCAGAAATACTGGGGGTGAAGGAAATTCTTGAAAAATGGGATATTGAGCGGATAGATCAGGTCATTGATATTCTTGGCCTCTGGGGCGATGCTGTTGATAATATTCCGGGTATTCCGGGTATTGGCGAAAAGACGGCCAAGAGCCTGATCAAGATGTTCGGAACTGTGGAGAATGTAATTGACTCAGCCGGTCAGCTTAAAGGAAAGCAGAAAGAAAATATTGAGAACTTTGCTGAACAGGGTCTTTTATCAAAGAAACTGGCAACCATTCTGTTGAATGTACCCGTAGAACTGGATGAGGAAGCCTTGCTTTTAAAAGCGCCTGACGAAGACATTTTACGTCCATTGCTGGCCGAGCTTGAATTTAAAACACTTGGCCGCAGGATCTTCGGCGAAGGTACAATTGCCACAGGCGGGGGTAAGACCATGCCTGCTATGCCCCTTAAAAACCAGGTACCACCTGTTCAGCGTGATCTTTTCAGCCAGACAGAGTATGA
>JAYWCR010000045.1:0-5437 GCA_043780395.1 Sphingobacteriales bacterium | reverse complement strand
ATCTCGCTTTCACTGGCTCTGATCTATATTCTTAAGTTCAAAAAACAAGCCACTACTTTCGCGCTGGATTTTTTCATACTTTACATCCTGTTTGCGGTATTTGAAATTCACTGTTTATTGCATAACTTGCGCCTCCTAAAAAAAGAGAACAATTCGAGCAATAAATGATGAAAAGGCTGTTTTTCCTTAAAAAAAGTATTTGGTTCGCCGGTTTACTCGCGTTCATAACCGTATTTACGATTCAAAATGCGTTTTGCACTAGTACCAGGCAGGAAACTGTCTCTACAGGCTCGGAAGTAAAGCCCGAGAAAGAATTCAATACCACCGATATGGTAATGGAACATGTGCTGAATCATTACTCATGGCATATTTTCGGCGACAAATATCTTTACCTTCCTGTGGTTCTGTTCACTGATAAGGGCCTGGATCTTTTTTCCTCCGAGAAAATTGAAACCGGAAACAAGATCTACGAAGGGCATTATACCTATAAGCTGATCAATGATAAGATCAATATAGTAAATTCTCAAGGGATTGCTGACCCTGTGCTTACAAAAAAGATCTGGAATTTTTCAATTACCAAAAACGTTGCCTCTCTTTTCCTGAGTATCTTCCTTTTGCTTATTATTCTGATTCCAGCCGGAGCGGCCAGCAGAAAGCGGCTGAACAAAGTTCCGAAAGGAATGCAGTCAGCCCTTGAGCCCTTTATTGTTTTTATCCGCGATGAGGTTGCAGTGCCTAATATGGGTCATAATGCTACAAGGTTTATGCCTTTCCTGCTTACTATATTTTTCTTTGTCTGGATCAATAACCTGCTGGGCCTGATTCCATTCTTTCCCGGAGGAGCAAATCTTTCCGGAAACATAAGCTTTACGTTTGCCCTTGCCTTCATTACCCTGGTCCTAACATTATTCAATGCCAAGAAGCCTTACTGGAAACATATTTTTACGCCTGACGTACCCATACTGATGTATGTGATTATGGTTCCTGTCGAGCTGATTGGAATAATTACCAAGCCTATTGCCTTAACGATCAGGTTATTCGCTAATATTACAGCAGGGCATGTACTGATACTAAGTCTTATTTCGCTGATCTTTATTTTCAAGACAGCATGGCTTGCAACTGCTTCAATTCCTTTTACGCTTTTTATCAGTCTTATCGAACTTCTTGTAGGTCTGATCCAGGCATTTATTTTTACCGCCCTCGCTGCCTTATATATTGGTACTGCAGTGAATGAGCATGTTGAACATTAATAAGCTTTTATTTTTTAATTTATAATCTCAAACAAAATGATTGGAAGTATTGCCGCTTTAGGAGCCGGACTTGCAGCGATTGGCGCAGGTATCGGAATTGGTAACATTGGAGGATCTGCAATGGAAGGTATCGCTCGTCAACCCGATGCAGCCTCAAAAATTCAGACAGCTATGCTTATTGCAGCTGCCCTTGTTGAAGCAGTAGCCCTGTTCGCAGTGGTTGTTTCATTCCTGGGTCTTAAATAAGAATAGTTTTCTTATTCAGATGGAAAATTAACGAGGCAGCCTCGTCCCTGTATGCTGCGGCTTATCCCGTGGAAATGCAGAGACGATGCTGCTGAGTGATTTTTATGTTAAAAATGTTTTAAACAGTCATGTTTAATATTAATACTTAGAAGTATGAATGAACTGGTTACACCCGATATTGGTCTGGTTTTCTGGAGTACAGTCGCTTTCCTGTTGCTTGTTTGGGTCTTGGGTAAATTTGCCTGGAAACCAATGCTTGCCGGTTTGCATGAACGGGAAAAGACAATTGAAAACTCACTTCTTGCTGCAGAAAATGCACGTGATGAAATGGCCAAGCTGAACCATGAAAGTGAAATTCTGTTAAAAAAGGCCAGGGCTGAACGTGATGAGATCCTGAAAGAAGCAAAGGATATTAAGAATACAATTCTTGAAGAAGCCCGTGATATTGCCCGTACCGAAGGTTCGAGGCTGATTGAAAAAGCCAGAGAAGAAATAAACAGCATGAAAATGATAGCGCTGAATGAGGTGAAGAACCAGGTTGCACGCCTATCTATTGAAGTAGCTGAAAAAGTTCTTAGAAAGAGCCTTGAAAATAAATCACAGCAGGAAGCAACAGTTGCTGAGATGTTGAAAGATATTAAATTAAACTAAAAGCATATGTCTGAGCGAAGTGTAGCAAGCAGGTATGCCAAATCTATACTGGACCTGGCCGTTGAGAAAAATGTTCTTGAGGCCGTTTACCAGGATATGATTGATTTTATTGGTACCTGTAAAAGCAGTCCGGCATTACAGATGCTTTTGAAGAATCCGATTATACCGCTTGATAAAAAGCAGTCGGTATTAATGGCCGTTTTTGGTGATAAGTTTACTGAGCTGACAAGGTCATTTTTTCAGATCATGATCCGCAAAGAGCGTTCTGAAATTATTTTACCAGCAGCGGCTGAGTTTATCACCCAGTACAATTTTCTAAAGAAGATTGTCATTGCAGAGATTACTACGGCCGTTCCCCTTTCAGCCGAGCTGGAAATTCAGTTGCTTGCAAAAGTAAGAGAACTGCATCCGGGTGACATAGAGGTCAGGAAAATAGTAGATCCTGAAATTATCGGTGGCTTTATTCTTCGAGTAGAGGACAAGCAGTTCGATTCAAGTTTCAGAAAGAAACTTGCAGACCTTAAAAAAGAGCTTGTAGATTCAAGCTATAGTAAACAGATATAGTAATAACAACCCTTTTAGTCAACCCAATATGGTAGAAGTACGGCCAGACGAAGTTTCGGCAATCTTAAGACAGCAATTGTCGGGCTTCAAGTCAGAAGCAGAATTGGAAGAAGTAGGTACCGTTTTACAGGTAGGTGATGGTATCGCCCGTGTATATGGCCTTTCAAAAGTACAGGCTGGTGAGCTTGTGGAGTTTGATAATGGCTTGCAGGGTATTGTGCTTAACCTCGAAGAAGATAACGTTGGTATAGTGCTTCTTGGAGCCTATGACGATATTAAAGAAGGTGATTCATTAAAAAGAACCCGCAAAATTGCATCGATCAAGGTCGGTGAAGGGATGCTGGGTCGTGTAGTGAATACGCTTGGAGTACCAATTGACGGAAAGGGACCTATTACAGGCCCTGTATATGAAATGCCGCTCGAACGCAAAGCTCCGGGTGTTATTTACCGTCAGCCTGTTACCGAGCCTCTTCAGACAGGTATCAAGGCTATCGATGCCATGATCCCTATCGGACGTGGACAGCGTGAACTGATCATTGGTGACCGCCAGACAGGTAAAACTGCTGTGGCCATAGATACGATCATCAACCAGAAAGAATTTTATGATGCCAAGAATCCGGTATACTGTATTTATGTAGCCATTGGTCAGAAAAATTCAACTATTGCCAGTTTATTAAAGGCATTGGATGAAGCGGGTGCATTACCCTATACAGTGATTGTGGCTGCCTCGGCTGCTGATCCTGCACCCATGCAGTTCTATGCACCGTTTGCCGGAGCTGCCATCGGTGAATTTTTCAGAGATACAGGTCGCCCTGCACTGATCGTTTATGATGATCTTTCCAAGCAGGCTGTAGCTTATCGTGAAGTGTCACTTTTATTACGTCGCCCACCAGGCCGCGAGGCTTACCCTGGTGATGTATTCTACCTGCACTCACGTCTGCTTGAAAGAGCGGCAAAGATCAACTCATCGGATGAAATTGCTTCACAGATGAATGATCTTCCTGATTCAATCAGATCGATGGTAAAAGGTGGCGGATCATTAACCGCTTTACCTATCATTGAAACTCAGGCAGGTGACGTTTCGGCTTATATTCCTACGAACGTAATTTCCATCACTGATGGCCAGATCTTCCTTGAATCAGGTTTATTTAACTCGGGTGTACGCCCTGCTATCAACGTTGGTATTTCGGTATCAAGGGTAGGGGGTAATGCACAGATCAAGTCGATGAAGAAAGTTGCCGGTACCCTGAAACTGGATCAGGCCCAGTACCGTGAACTTGAGGCATTTTCAAAGTTTGGATCTGATCTTGACTCCTCTACCAAGGCAGTGCTTGATAAAGGAGCCCGTAACGTGGAAATTCTGAAGCAGGCGCAGTTCTCGCCGCTTTCTGTTGAAAAGCAGATCGCTATTCTTTATTGCGGAACAAAAGGATTACTCAGAAAGGTACCTGTTGATAAAGTGCGTGAATTTGAAGAAGAGTTTTTACGCATTCTTGAACTGAAGCATAGAAATGTGCTCGACGGATTGAAGCAGGGAAAGCTTACAGATGAAATTACTGCTGTACTGGAAAGTGTAGCAGCAGATTTAAGTGGAAAATACTAAGCAGTACTGATTCGTTGATATGGCAAATTTAAAAGAGGTCAGGGGTAGGATAGTATCTGTAAAATCAATTCAGCAGATAACGAAAGCCATGAAAATGGTATCGGCAGCTAAATTAAAGCGTGCAGCCGATGCTATTGTTCAGCTCAGGCCCTATGCAAATAAACTGAAAGAGATATTAGAGAATCTTTCTTCCCAGCTTGATGAGGTTCAAAGTACCTATACAGAGATCAGGCCCGTTAAAAATGTGCTTTTTATTGTAGTCACCTCCAACAGAGGTCAGGCTGGCGCATTTAATACCAATGTGGTGAAAGCCACCCTGAACCGTATCAAGGCTGAATATTCTCAAGATGAGAAAAAGGTAAGTACTCTTTTTATGCCCATCGGCCGTAAAGGATATGAGTTTTTCAGCAGAAGGAATTATAATCTGCTGGGAGCACATAATGATATCTATACCAAATTAAACTTCGAAGAAGTTGCAGCTATTGCAAATGAGGTGATGCTGGGCTATGAACAAGGGAAATGGGACAGGGTTGAGATCGTCTACAACCAGTTTAAAAATGCGGCTGTTCAGATCCTGAGCCAGGAGGTACTTTTACCTATTCAGCGTTCTGAGCCATCGGCCCAGGCAAGTACTGAAGTTGGTAACTATATTTTCGAACCTGGAAAGGAAGAAATCGTTGAAAAGCTGATCCCCGAAGCCATCCGTATCCAGTTGTACAAGGCAATTCTTGATTCCCATGCTGCAGAGCATGGTGCCAGAATGACCTCTATGGATAAGGCAACAGAAAATGCAGGTGAACTTCTCAAGTCATACCGTTTGCTTTATAACAGAGCACGTCAGGCTGCCATTACTACCGAAATTCTTGAAATTGTCAGTGGTGCAAATGCACTGGCTGAGAGTTAAAAGATCTTAAAAAAATAAAAAGAGCTGACCATCTTAAAGATGAGTCAGCTTTTTTTTTGCACAACAATTTTTTTAAAATGTCGTTCACGGGCCCCTTGTCATACGCTGTAACTATAAGTTTTTCAAGTCCGTATACACCCTCATCTGGTAATCCTGCAAAAATTGACAGGGATACTCTACTGTATGGGCAAAGTTTATAGCGTTCTATTTAGAAAATAC
>JAYWCR010000044.1:0-2857 GCA_043780395.1 Sphingobacteriales bacterium | reverse complement strand
TACAGATTCAGGTTTGGTTTTAATTGGTTAGGTTAGTGAGGAGAGAGGTGTTACGCACCTCTCTTTTTTTATATCTTTGACATATGCTTTTTCAGCTTACTTCTCAATACAAACCTACGGGTGACCAGCCGGAAGCCATCAGGCAGCTTGTTGAAGGCGTGAACCGCGGTGATAACTACCAGACCCTTCTGGGAGTCACCGGTTCAGGCAAGACATTCAGCATTGCCAATGTGATCCAGCAGACCCAGAAGCCGACCCTCATACTAAGCCATAATAAAACGCTTGCAGCCCAGCTGTATGGCGAATTCAAGCAGTTTTTTCCCGAGAATTCTGTAAATTATTTTGTATCCTACTACGACTACTTTCAACCTGAGGCATTCATACCTTCCTCAAATACCTATATAGAAAAGGATCTTAAGATCAATGAAGAGATTGAAAAACTAAGGCTCCGTTCCTCATCTTCCCTGATGAGCGGTCGCCGGGATGTGATCATTGTTTCTTCTGTTTCCTGCATCTACGGCATGGGAAACCCGGAAGATTTTGCAGCCCTTGTCTTTAAAATAGCTGTTGGCACAGTCATCAGCAGAAATGCATTTTTACACCGGCTGGTTGAGATCCTTTATTCCCGTACTACAGTTGAATTTAAACGCGGAACATTCAGGGTTCAGGGTGATACAGTCGACGTACACCTGGCCTATGCTGATTACGCATACCGGATCTCTTTCTTCGGGGATGAGATAGAAGAGTTGTCCTCGATCGATGTGGCTACCGGAAAGACCATTGAAAAAATGGACCATATGGCTATTTACCCGGCAAATCTCTATGTGACTCCCCGGGACAGACAGCTCAAAGCTATCTGGGCCATCCAGGAAGAACTTGAAGCCAGAAAAGCACAGTTTATTACAGATGGAAGGTATCTGGAAGCAAAGAGGCTGGAAGAGCGGGTGAACTATGACCTTGAAATGATGCGTGAACTGGGCTATTGCTCAGGTATTGAAAATTATTCGCGCTTTTTTGATGGCCGCGTGCCTGGTGCCAGGCCTTTCTGCCTGCTTGATTACTTCCCTGATGATTACCTGATGGTCATTGATGAAAGCCATGTATCCATTCCCCAGATCAGGGCTATGTATGGCGGAGACCGTTCAAGAAAGCTTTCCCTTGTAGAATATGGGTTCAGGCTGCCTGCCGCACTTGACAACCGGCCGTTAAACTTCAATGAATTTGAAGCCCTTGCTCCACAGACAGTGTATGTAAGTGCAACTCCGGGTGATTATGAGCTCATTAAGTCAGAAGGAGTGGTAGTTCAGCAGGTGATCAGGCCTACAGGTCTGCTTGACCCGCTCATTGAAATAAGACCTGTTAAAAACCAGGTAGACGACCTGCTTGAACAAGTCGACAAGACCATTAAAATGGGTGACAGGATATTGGTGACAACCCTGACCAAACGCATGGCTGAAGAGCTCAGCAAGTATATGGACCGGCTGGGAATTAAATGCCGGTACATCCACTCAGAAGTAAAGACACTTGAGAGGGTTGAAATTTTAAGAGGTCTGAGACTTGGAGAATTTGATGTCCTTATAGGGATCAATCTTTTGCGTGAAGGCCTTGACCTGCCTGAGGTAAGCCTGGTGGCCATCCTTGATGCGGACAAGGAAGGTTTTCTGCGTTCGGAGCGCTCTCTTATCCAGACTATTGGCCGTGCTGCAAGGAATGATCATGGAAGAGTGATCATGTATGCTGATTCCATCACTGAATCTATGCGCAAGACCATTGAGGAAACTGAACGCCGCCGCATCATTCAGATAGAATACAATACCAAACATGGAATCACTCCGCTGACCATTAACAAGAACCGTCAGGAGATCATTGAGCAGACCTCCGTCATGGACTTCAAGGATGGAGTGCAGCAAATTTATGTAGAGCCAGACCAGGCAAGTATTGCAGCCGATCCGGTTGTTCAGTTCATGAGCAAGGCAGAGCTGAAGAAAAGTATTGAAGAAACCCGTAAAACTATGCTGACAGCAGCAAAAGAAATGGATTTTCTGCTTGCAGCCAAGCTCAGGGATGAAATGTTTGTACTGGAAACTATCCTTAAAGACAAATAATTCAAAATATTAAAATTTCCTGAACGTTATATTCCTTTATTTGTTGTTCATTATTAATTAATACCGGGTGATCCGGTTAATGTCAGGCGCATATGGGACCGTTTATAGAAGATACCATCCTTTTTTTCATTTTCATGTACATAATCAGAAAGGTCCTGAGTATTGGCATGATGTATCTCAGCGGTAAAAAGCCAGGTCAGAGCTTTAACCAGGCAGGCAGGCAGGCGGCACCCGAAACCGGACGCCGTAAACCTGAAGGCAGCATTGAGATTAAGTTTGCTCCTGATAAAAAGAAGGGCAGTTCGCCTGATAATGCAGGTGATTTCATAGATTACGAAGAAATTAAAACAAAATAATTCATTTGGCCCCCTTAGCCTTCATTCGTTGAATACAGAGAACCCCTTATCTACCATTACCGGCTCGTATGCCGGCCAGTATTCTTCATATGATGAAGCATGGAGGCTTGAAGGAGCCAGAAACAAGGCTGCAAATATTGTTTCTCTCTGCGCCTCTCTGAACGCAGCAAATATGCTTGATGTAGGCTCCGGTGACGGAGCGGTACTCAGCTGGTTATCCAAAGAAAAATTCAATACTTCTATTTATGCCCTTGATATTGCGGAGAGTGCAATTGAACGGCTGCTTTCAAGATCTCTTCCTGAACTTAAAGAAGTAAAGAAATTTGATGGCTACCAGATCCCGTATGGCGACAAGCAATTTACGCTGGCCACCTGTAGCCATGTGCTGGAGCATGT
>JAYWCR010000043.1:0-4639 GCA_043780395.1 Sphingobacteriales bacterium | reverse complement strand
CTGCTGCTGCTTTACGCGCCGCTAGAGAATTTACAAAGCGTAAACTGATTATTTCCCTGATTAAACTTGATCCAGATAAAAATATAATTCGCCCAGCTGACATTCATGCTACCGGTATTCTTTGGTTGAGTTATCTTAGTATACCTCCGCGAATGTCAGCAGAAAAGACAGATGGAAATATGGATTTACGTTTTCTTGTTAAATATGAGAAATCTGAAGAGCTACTCTCAAATACAGGTAAATTCAGACAGATTTCAGCATCGATGCCGGATACCGTTTTTAACAGCCAGCAAGCCTTTCTACCAATACTAACAGGAAATATTGAGCTGAAAAAACTTTATATCTCAAAAAATGGGGGTGAAACCTGTTGGGCAGATAATGCTGGTAATCCAGTATTAAGCCGTGACTGGTTATTAAAGCCGGAAACTAATAATCAGTCACCCGCTGTATCAAAACATCGGGTACAGGGACCCTTAAGAATTTACCGTTTTTACAGCCGTTTTGATGCCAGGTGGAATTCATTGGTATGGTCAGCTGATTTTCCGCAGTTTCTGGTACAGCTATTATCAAATGCATATCCACATACTAACTTTACTGACAGAAGAGCAATAAGCCTGAATCAATTATTACCTGTTACTTCACTGATGAAAGAAGCAGCCCATAATCAGCTACTACCAGGATATAAATTTGACCTTTTCCCCTTTCTTTTCGCGTTACTCATCATTTTGTTCATAGCTGAAAGGTGGTTATCCTATGTATAAAGCAGAGCTGCCGGTACAAAATCTGCTTGAGATAGAAAAAAATGAACTGACAGATTTTAAGCTGATCAGGCTAAGAAATTTAAATCGCTTTCTCTATCTATCAGTTTACCTGCTGCTTTATATTCAACTGGCATGGGTACTTATCTTGCTGTTATCAAATTCAGGATTTGTTATTTTTCCTGGTTTACCGTTTGACAGAATCCTTTATGTATGTATAAGCAGTGTACTTCTTCTACTTTTCTTAATTAAGATTTATGGGCTCAGGCATATAAATCTTACGTGTATAACCTTCAGACTCGATCAGGATTTTCCCCTGCTTGAAGAGAGTGCATCTTTGCTTTTGAAGCCATTAACTACAAGGAATACACTTGAGCGAATCCAGGCTCGTCACTTAAATACTATTCTCTCCCGGCTTCCGGTATCTCTGACGTTGATAACGTCTTTTTACCGGCAATTTATATTAGCAGGTTTATTGTTCGTTGTGCTTGTCATATTAAACCAGTCATTCTTAAGCAGACATAGTAGTGGAGAATTAGGTAGAATTAATAAAATGTCACTTCAGCCTCTACCATCTATTAAGTCAAAGCGGTTGATTCCTGAACTTAAAAACTTGAAAATTTGGATTATTGAACCTGCTTATACGAAACGCCCACTCGTTAACCAGACTTCTGCTGATGTCGAGTTTATTCAGGGTGCACAGATTAACTGGGATCTTGCTACAACATCATTTGCTCAACATGTTCAACTGCTTATAAATGGTAAAGAACTTGTCAACCTTATTCCAGATAAAACTAACCGTCACTGGCATATTTCAAAAAAGATTGGAAGCACGGGTTTTTACCAGATAACTATTGATAATAATCTCTCAGCCTATTTTAAACTGTCAGCAATAAAGGATTTGCCTCCGGTGATTCATATGCTTGCTCCCGGGCAGTATACACTGCTTTCTCCTGGAAACTATAAACCTGTACAAGTCAGGGCTGAGTTAACTGATGATTTTGGTTTGTCATCAGTCAGACTTATGGCTACGGTAGCAAGTGGGGGCGGAGAGTCTGTGAAATTCAGGCAATTTCAATTACCGTTGCTTCCGGTTTTTTCAGGCCAGCCTTTAAAAATTGCACTTCACCAGTCTCTTGACCTTAAAACTCTTCAGATTGGCAGTGGTGACGAACTATTCTTTTATCTGATAGCCAGCGATAATCGTGGCTTGCAGACCCGTACTGCAATGTATTATGTGAATTTCAAAGATACCAGCAGGCAATCCGAAGTTTCAGGATTGGTGAAGGGACTAAATCCGGTGCCTGAATATTTCAGAAGTGAACGTCAGTTAATCATTGATACAGAGAAGTTGCTCAAAGAAAAGAAGACGCTGACTAACGCTGAGTTTAAAGAAAAAAGTAATGATCTGGGTATTGATCAGCAATTGCTAAGGCAGAGGTATAGTAAATTTTTAGGCGAGGAATCATCAGCAGCAGAATCAGTACCCGAGTCAGATAAAGCAACCGACCAGGTTGTTCAATCTGGCACTACTGCTAAAACCTCTGTTGATGCTATGTTTACAGAGAAGCCTGATAATGCAGATGATGCCGATATTTTTGAGCCTGTGATCAAGGCCGAACTTAAAGCCGCTTTAAACCAGATGTGGCTGGCAGAGCGTATGCTGAGAACTTATAAATTGTCTGATGCCAGGCCATTCGAATATAGTGCGCTTAGATTATTGAAGCTCGTACAGGAAAAAACAAGGGCCTATGTAAGCAAAACCAGTTTTCAGCCAATGGCCGTGCAACCTTTTGTAAAGAGGCTGTCTGGTGAACAGTCAAAAATTTCTGACTATTCTTTTTCACAGCACGACTTACCTTTAAACGATCGGCTGCTACTTATCAGGCAGGCTATTCCTGTACTTGAGAAACTAAAAGAGTCAATTGCTATTACTTCAGCCGAGAAAGCGATATTAGAAAAAGCGGGTACTGTTTTAAGCGTTGAGGCAATCTCTCAGCCTGGTTTATATTTGTCGTCTCTCGCAGCTATGCATCACCTTATTACTGGTTTTGACAGTACCAACGCATATGCTGGAAGCGGAGTCAGGCAGCTGCTTGATAAAATTGAAAAGGCATGCTTAAAACTGATTCCCACCCCCCAACCTATGCCTGGTTCAACCATATCTATGCCTGTAAATTCAGATTTAAGTACATTTTATTTTAATAATCTTCCCCAAGAAAAATAAGAATGAACCCTTTGTATGCAATTCTTCTCATTCCCGTCTGGTCTATCTTAATGATCATTGAATTCAGGAGAGCTGCCGCCGCAAACCGCTTAATGCGTGTTGTTGCACTTACAGCGGCACTGATATCCCTTGCCCTGATCCTGGTAAATTCCAGAACGGGCAGACTTTTGCCTGAAATCAGGCAAAAGTCTGCAATTTCTCTAAATGATGATAATAAGACAGGCCTAACCAAGATTGGCTGGGCCGATGAAATCAGCCTTGGTGATTCACTTGTAGTCAAGGGTGAATATGTAAACAGGCTGTCACAACCTACACCTTTATACCTTGTAGGTTTTGGGTCAAAGGTTGACTCAATTATTGTCAAACCTGGTAAAACTGGGAGGTTTACACTTAAAACGGTACCCAGAATTACCGGCCATTTTACCTATGCACTCAAAACTAGTGAGGCCGGCGATCTTAAAGAAATTGGTGCTGTGCCAGTTGACGTTACTTCTTCTAACCCACTTCATATACTGATTCTGAATTCCTCACCTTCATTTGAGAACAGGTATCTTAAAGACTGGCTGTCAATAAATAATAATTCAGTTGCAATACTTACTCTTAATAGTACAGCCAATTACCTGTTAGCATTTCAAAATATGGCTGTCACCCCCCTTAAAGTTGTTAATTCAGCATTATTAGCTCGATTTGACCTGTTAGTTATTGATGTTCTGGCTTTGAAAAATCTAACCGCACCTGAATTTCAAGCCCTTTCACATGCTATAAGTGAGCAGGGTATGGGTGTCATTATTCAACAAGACACCCTAATGAATAATTTTACTGCTGCAGCTTTGCACCTGTCCGGTTTGAAGAAGGCAGCGAGTCAGGCAGATACCCTGAGTACGATAAATATAGCTGGGGCTTATACCTTGGTTGGGAAATTACCCCTTCTTCCTATAGTAGTTACGCCTGCAAAAAATGCCCAGCCTCTTCTTTTGAATCAGGGGAATGAAATACTGGCGAATCTAATTGCCCGGGGCAAGGGCAGAATTGTACAAACAGTTATTGATCATTCGTATTCGTGGTTACTCAGGGGTGAAAAGTCTGATTACTCGTATTTATGGTCAGCACTTTTAAACGCTGTATCAAGAAAGAAAACTACTGTAGCGAACTGGAAGATTGAAACACGTTTTCCAAGAAAGGATGCTCCTATGCTAATCCATTATATTACTCCGTCAGCTACTATCCCCGAGATCAGAATTGAGCAGGATGCTATCAGTATGCGACAGAATGAAGATCTTCAACAAATATGGTCTGGTACTTTCTGGCCGAAGAAAACGGGATGGAATCAGCTTCTGGCAAAACATGAAACTTCACATTGGTTTTATGTATATTCAGGCACCGACTGGTCACTGACCGATATTCTCCCCAAGCAGCAAGAAACTGCTGGATATGAGAATCCTCTTGGAAAAAACCAGACACCCCCCCCTTTATTTATAGATTTTATAATTTTTATTAGTAGCCTGACCTATCTATGGCTCGAACAGAAATTATATAAACAGAAAGCAGCATCATACTAATTAATTCGTTTACATATTTAATCGAACAGGAGGACCAATTTTGAAAAGAAGTGATTTTATTTACCTCGCCGGCATGGGCGCCGCTGCAGCTGTCA
>JAYWCR010000042.1:0-3903 GCA_043780395.1 Sphingobacteriales bacterium | reverse complement strand
GATGTCAGTTTCCCCAGAAACCAGCTTGTAGTTATAACAGGTCTCAGTGGCAGTGGTAAGTCTTCACTGGCGTTTGATACCATCTATGCCGAAGGCCAGCGACGGTATCTGGAAACTTTTAGTGCTTATTCAAGGCAGTTTCTGGGTGGAATGGAACGTCCTGATGTAGATAAAATATCAGGTCTGAGCCCGGTTATCGCAATAGAGCAAAAAACAACTTCTAAGAACCCCCGGTCAACTGTAGGTACTATTACAGAAGTCTATGACTTCTTAAGGTTGTTGTATGCCAGGGTTGCAGATGCATATTCTTATAAAACGGGAAAGCAGATGCTAAAGATGTCTGAAGAACAGATTCAGCAGACCATTCTTACAAACCTGGCTAATAAAACAGTTTCTATCCTAGCCCCTGTTGTCAAGGGGCGCAAGGGTCATTATCGTGACTTATTTGAGCAGATCAGAAAGCAAGGATACCTGAAGGTTCGGGTTGATGGCCTTATTCAGGATGTTATTCCAAAAATGCAGCTTGACAGGTATAAAATTCATGATGTAGAGATAGTAGTTGACCGTATTCTGGTAAATGAATCAAATCAGAAGAGATTGATTTCCTCTATACAGTCTGCTCTTAAAATTGCCAAAGGTATCATTAAGGTATGTGATGAGCTGAATGAAGTATATCATTACAGTAAAGACCTGATGGATCCTGAGACTGGGGTTTCTTATGATGAACCCCAGCCAAATACGTTCTCTTTTAATTCTCCTTATGGTGCCTGCCCGAAATGTGACGGACTTGGATATATTATGGAAATTGATGAAGGTAGCGTTATTCCTAATCGAAGTCTGAGTATAGTGCAGGGTGGCTTGGCACCACTGGGTGAATTCCGTGAGACGTGGGTATTCCAGATACTACAAGCCCTTGCAAAAAAATATGATTTTTCTCTATCTGCACCTATTGAAAAACTCACACCTGATATCATTGACATGGTTTTAAATGGTTCAGATGATATTCTTGAGGTGAAAATGCCTAAAAGCAGATGGTCTGATCAGGAAAACTATAAGATTCACTTCGAAGGTATTTTTAAGATGCTCGAAGAACAGTATGAGCGTAAAGGGGAAGAAGGGGCTGATCTTGATAATTTCAGAAGTCAGAAAGTTTGTCCTTCCTGTCATGGAGCGAGACTTAAAATCGAATCACTTCATTTTAAGGTTGCCGGGAAAAATATTTTTGAGCTTAGTTCAATGGACCTGAGACAGTTATACGATTGGTTTTCAGGCCTTGAGGCCCAGCTTAATAAAAGACAACAGATCATAGGGCATGAAATTCTTAAAGAAATTCAAACCAGAATAAACTTTTTATTAAATGTAGGACTTAGTTATCTAAGTCTTGACCGCAGTTCTAGAAGCCTTTCAGGCGGTGAAGCTCAGAGAATCAGGCTTGCCACTCAGATCGGTTCCCAACTGGTAAATGTACTTTATATTCTTGATGAGCCTAGTATTGGACTGCACCAGCGCGATAATGAACGCCTGATTCTTGCATTAAAAGAGCTTCGTGATATTGGCAATTCTGTATTGGTAGTAGAACATGACAAAGATATGATCATGGAAGCCGATTATGTGATCGATATGGGGCCTGCCGCCGGAATACATGGAGGCAGGGTTGTGGCCCAGGGAATTCCTTCCAGCCTTCTTAAAATGCATACCCTTACCACTGATTATCTCAACGGACGCAGGCAAATTCAGGTTCCTTCAGAAAGGCGTTCAGGAAATGGTAAAAAGCTTATTTTAAGAAAAGCTACCGGTCATAACCTGAAAAGAGTAACTGCTGAATTTCCTCTTGGAACATTTATTTGCGTCACAGGAGTATCGGGCAGTGGAAAATCAAGTCTGATAACAGAAACACTTTATCCTATACTTAATCATCATTTTTTCAGAGCCAGAAAGAAGCCACTTCCGTATGACTCTATTGAAGGATTGCATGAAATTGATAAAGTTATTGAAATTGACCAGAGCCCGATTGGGCGTACACCACGTTCAAACCCTTCTACTTATACAGGGGTGTTCTCAGATATCCGCAGCTTGTTTGTATTGTTGCCTGAATCTAAAATCAGAGGATATAAACCAGGGCGTTTTTCCTTCAACGTTAAAGGTGGGCGTTGTGAAGTTTGTCAGGGTGCAGGCCTGAAAGTAATAGAGATGAATTTCTTACCTGATGTTCAGGTGCCTTGTGAAGAATGCCATGGCAAACGCTATAACAGGGAAACGCTTGAAATAAGGTATAAGGGTAAATCGATCAGTGATGTGCTCGATATGAGTGTGGAAGAGGGTGTGAGCTTCTTTGAAAATGTGCCTGCCATTTACAGAAAGATTAAAACCTTGCAGGACGTTGGTCTGGGTTATATAACGCTTGGGCAGTCATCTGTAACACTTTCTGGTGGAGAAGCACAGCGTGTTAAGCTCGCTACAGAACTTTCTAAGAAGGATACAGGTAAAACCTTTTACATACTGGACGAGCCAACCACAGGTCTCCATTTTGAGGATATCAATGTGTTGCTGGGGGTTCTTGAAAAATTAGTACTTAGAGGTAATACTATTCTTGTCATCGAGCATAATCTTGATGTAATAAAAGTTGCAGATTATGTGATTGACATGGGCCCCGAAGGCGGAGGCGGAGGTGGTCAAGTATTATTTGCCGGGACTCCAGAGGGCCTTGCAGAACATAAGAATAGCTTTACCGGGAAATTTTTAAAAGAAGCGTTATTAGAAAACATAAGAAATGAAGAGACTAATAGTTTTTTAAAATTACCACTTCAATAAATATGTTTTTCCTATAGTTAATAAAAATTGTCTTCTGGAGAAATAGAATACAGTTATTGAAGAAATTCTGGAAAAAATAAAGACTGGCACAGATGTTGATAATATTTTCTAAAAAAGTGACTAGATAGAACTCATGACATACATCTCAGACATCGTTGGATTCTTACTTCCACCTTTAGGTTCTAGTGTGACTGCGAAAGCCTGTGCGTCTGAGACGTCATTTAGTTTACTTAATGAAGAAAGATCATATTTTACCTCAAAAACTCCAGCATCAACAGGTTTACCGTTAGAGATAGCCCAAAGCTGATAAGAATGGTTTTTATCTGTAGCACTAAGTCCATTCGGATCGATCATAACAGTATGACTTTTCTTATTCCACCAAACAACAGCCAGTGATTTAAGATGATCTTTTGTACCTATGAGTGCAAGCTTCTTAAAATCAGGGTCGTCAATTAATTTCTTTGATTGGTAGAATTGATTTTTAAAGTAGGAAACCTGATTTACATGTAGTGCATTTTTATTAAGAAGATCTGCATAATTATTCTGGCTGTATTTCAGTTTATTCCATAAAGTATATGATCCAATTAGACTAATCATAAGTAAAGCTATAGAAGCTGCAAAAGCATACTTAGCCCAGTTAGTTGAATTTGAATTATTATAAATAATACCATTTTCAATTACTTTTTGAAAAGAATTTCCTTTTTCAGGAATTTCATTATTAAAAGTCTTCTTAATGTCTATAATACTTGAATCAGAAACGGTTGAATTAAAATCAAGTTTGCTCTCTATTGTTGACTTAAGAACTGAATCTGGCTCAATTTTGTATTCAAGGGCAAAAACTTCCATCGATGCTTCTATCCTTTTGAGTTCAGCTGAAACAAATGCAGATGTAAAACACATATTTTCTACTTCAGACCGCTCCTGTAAACTTAATGCATCAAGAACATATAATTCCAGAATGCCGGATTCTATAAAATCTTTCTCTTCCACGTACTTTAATTAAAAAACTTGCGTAATTCCATGATTCCTGTTCTTAGCCTGGTTTTTACCGTTCCTAGAGGTATTCCCATTTCCTCGGAAACTTCTGAATGG
>JAYWCR010000041.1:0-3728 GCA_043780395.1 Sphingobacteriales bacterium | reverse complement strand
ATTAAGGTAGCAGTAGACAATACATTCGCAACCCCATATCTACAAAATCCGCTGGATCTGGGTGCCGATCTGGTCATTCATTCTGTAACCAAGTACCTTGCCGGCCATAGCGATGTGGTCATGGGTGCCGTGATCTGTAATTCAGATGATCTTGCCCAGCAGATCGAATTTTACCAGAATTCATGTGGTGGGGTGCCTGGCCCTCAGGATTGTTTTCTTGCCCTGCGAGGTATCAAGACCCTGCATATCCGCATGCAACGTTCGGGTGAAAATGCTGAAAAGGTAGCCCATTGGCTGAAATCGAATCCAAAGGTGGCCAATGTTAACTGGCCAGGTTTTACCGAGCATATCAACCATGACATTGCCAAAAAACAGATGCGTGGTTTTGGTGCTATGATCTCCTTTCACCTGAATGAAGATACAGCTGAAGCTGCTGGTCGCCTTGTTTCTTTTACTCATTTATTTTCACTTGCTGAATCTTTAGGCGGTGTGGAATCATTGATAGGCCATCCTGCGACCATGACTCATGCTTCCATTCCAAGAGAAGAGAGGCTGAAGAGCGGCGTATATGATTCACTGATCCGCCTGAGTGTAGGCATTGAAGATATTGATGACCTGCTTGAAGATCTTGAGGAAGCATTCAGGCATATTTAGGCTTTGAATCTTATTTGAAAGGTTTTATAACTTAATGCACCTATTGTTGTTGCAACACTAATCACCTCAGTCAAATCACAAATTTAAATACAACCATAATGAGTACATCCGTAGAACCAACAGACCAGATCGCAGAGCAGTTGCATTGGAGATATGCCACTAAAAAGTTTGATAAGAATAAAAAGATAAATCCTGAGATCATTGCCCAGCTTCTGGAGCATATCCGGTTAAGTGCAACTTCTTATGGCCTGCAGCCATATAGAATTATACATATTGAATCACCAGAGGTTCGTGAAAGTTTGAAAGCAGCAAGTTATGGCCAGTCACAGATCACAGATGCAGCTCATTTATTTGTCTTTGCAGCGGTGACAAATATTGATGATACTTATATTGATAAGTTCATTGAACTTACTGCAACCACAAGAAGCATCCTTGCAGAGAGTATTGCAGAATATGCAACATCCATGAAAACCGCTATTTCTTATAAAGACCTTGCTGCAAGGACTTCCTGGGCTGCGCGTCAGGCATATATAGGGATGGGCACATTGCTTCAGTCTGCTGCATTGCTTTATGTAGATGCCTGTCCGATGGAAGGTATTAATTCAGAGCAGTATGACAACATCCTTGGGCTTCATTCAATAAACCTAACCTCTCTTGCTGTGGTAGCCGTGGGCTACAGAGCAGAAGATGACGATTATCAGCATTTTGCAAAAGTAAGACTTCCTAAAGAAGAGTTTGTTGTAGGTAAATAGCTGAGGTTGTTTTCTTAATATTTTACAGCCTCCCGGAGGGTTGGGCTTTCGGGCCTTGCCAGTCGGGAGGTTTTTATTTCAGGACATGCAGCGCATGGAAAAGTCTTTCTTGCGTACCGGATGAGTTTTCCATTGCCATCAAGTTCAGGTATTTCCAACACAATCAGAAACTCTTTGGAACCCAGTCCAAAGCATTCATTACAGGCAATATTTCTATTATTTCCGTTCATAAGGTCCACATCAAAGGTTAGGGATTCTGCCGAAATAGCAAGGGTTTAATCACCTGTTTTATTTAATAAAAAATCAGGATCTTTATATAAATGCCAGCAGACTTACTCTCTACCCATACCCCCAAGTACGATACGGGTGATTTAAAAGATTTTTTAGAGAAAAAAGTTATTCAGTATAACCATCCTGCTTTCATCGAAAATGATCCGGTAAGTATCCCTCATATGTTTACTGATACCCGTGATATTGAGATCATGGGCTTCTGGGCGGCCATGTTATCATGGGGCCAGCGGAAAACTATCCTCAATAAATGCAGGGAGCTGATTGCACTCATGGATGGAAGTCCCTATCAGTTTATCATGGAGCATCAACATACAGATCTGCAAAAGCTGCTGAACTTCAAACACCGCACCTTTAATTCCACAGATACACTTTATTTTATTGAGTTTCTGCGTAGCCATTATACCCTAAATAAAAGCCTGGAGCAGGCATTTTTGCCTTCCGGTATCCCATATACCGCAGAGGCCGGATTGAATGGATTTCGTAACAGGTTCTTCACGGGTGATTACCCGCAGCGGACTGTCAAGCATGTCAGCTGGCCTGCCGGGGGCTCGACCTGTAAAAGGCTTAATATGTTCCTTCGCTGGATGGTACGTAATGACGGCCAGGGGGTCGATTTCGGTCTCTGGAAAGAGATCCCTGTTTCTTCATTGATGATTCCTCTTGACCTGCATGTCGATCGTGTGGCGCGAAAACTTGGACTGATAGATAGAAAGCAATGCGATTGGCAAACAGTGCTTCAATTAACATCAAGGCTTGCTGAGATGGACTCTAATGACCCTTCCAGATATGATTTTGCCTTATTTAATTTAGGCATTGAAGAGCATTTTTAACCCCGGGTTAAAACCTCATGCATTTTCCGGAATAAAATAGTATGTATCATAAAAGATACTATCTTAGAATTGTGGCAATCATCCAATTGCTACGGAAATGATCGACTGTATGAAAAACCCTTTCCCTCTTTTCCTGCTTACTTTTCAACTCTTAAATTTATCTGGTAAATTAAAATCCGGATATCTGACCGAACAGGGCACCTGTTTCTCAGGACCCTGTCTTCTGAAATCTGTAACTCTTGCCAGTATTCTTCCGGCCGACCCTGAACGGCGTGGGGCTGCAGAGCCCCCCAGTGCCTGAATTCTGGTACGTTCACCGTCTCATAACCTGATAATTTAGTATCCCTGAATAGGATACAAGTCTTCAATTGTTCTGACAAAAGTCTTTTCAAAGAGGGGTGTTTACGTCTGGAATCTAAAGTAAAAGTTTAATATAATCATATTAACCTACTGGTCTAAATACAAATAATAACTTCTCCCTCTTCCAAAATATGGAGATTGCCAATCTGACAAAATCAATTATGAGATTCGTAATAGAACAATTCTCAAAGAAAATGCAATTCTCCCCAAACTTTCTATAATGAATACTTTCTCACCTTCAAAAGGGAGGTCTATTCTCCTTTGCATTTTATTCGGTTTCTTGTTTACAAATGTCCGTGCACAAACAGCATCCGATGCACTGATCATTCCACATACATATTTTTGTACAAGCCTGAATTTCAATAACAGTCATTGGGATTCTTACTGGGAAGGAACATTTAAACGCAAAAATGGAAATATTGGAACCCTGAATACAGCTACTTATTCTATTGGAGGTAATTATGGCATCACTGACAGGCTAAATGTACTCCTTACTATTCCATATATTATGACCCATGCCTCTAAAGGCACACTTGCACCGCAACAGAACTTTCAGGATCTGGAAGCCAGCCTGAAATGGGTAGCCTTGAAATTTCATTCCGGAATAAACCAGTTCAAGGTCATCACCACCGCTACAGGTATCCTGCCTCTTTCCAGCTACCAGGCTGATTTTCTTCCCATGTCTATAGGTCAGCATAGCATAGGCATGAAAGCCTTGCTCATGGTTGACTATCAGGTAAAGGGATTTTTTTTTACTGCCTCCGGAGCCTATACCTACAGGAATAATATAACCATTGACCGCAATGCATATTATACGAACAGAATGCATTATAGCAACCAG
>JAYWCR010000040.1:0-6318 GCA_043780395.1 Sphingobacteriales bacterium | reverse complement strand
GGGAATTTTCACTCCACACTAACTGCCATTAAAGGGCTTTAATGTATCATTTCAAAAGTACAAGGCTTAAAATAAAGAAATTAAAATTATGTCTCTATTTCTTTACACTACCGTATTTCATTAATCCTTACTATTACTTATTAATCTTAAAGTCATGAACACTCCGGTTTTACCAGTAAATTCAAAACCTGCCAGCGATGCAGTTATTATCAGCATCACCAGTCAGGCAGAAGAAATAAAAGATGCCCAGAAAGATGAAATTTCACAGGAAACAGTCAGCGAGGGAAAACAGGCTGATAAAAAGCTATCTGCTTCTGAGATCAGCTTTTTAAAGGTGTTGATTGGCTCCAACCCTGGTGCCGTTTAAAGATCGTGCATTCATTTTATTACAGGCAAATTACTAAAATATTTAGTAATTTGCCTGTATGGATTTTGAAAGAGTTTCTGAAAAACTGACCATTCTTGCTGATGCAGCAAAGTATGATGTTTCATGTTCTTCATCTGGCAGTAAGAGAAAAAACACAGAAAAAGGTCTCGGTAATACGGGTGCAGGCATCTGTCATAGTTATACGGAAGACGGGCGCTGCGTTTCGCTTTTGAAAATTCTGCTTACTAATTTCTGCATTTTCGATTGTGCCTATTGCGTTTCACGGAGTAGCAATGATATCAGGCGTGCTGCCTTTACCGTGCAGGAGGTAGTTGACCTGACTATGAACTTCTACAGGCGTAATTATATTGAAGGCCTGTTTTTAAGTTCCGGAATTTTCAAAGATGCTGACTATACCATGGAGCGGCTGGTTCGCGTGGCAAAGAAATTAAGGCTGGAACATAAGTTCAACGGTTATATTCACCTGAAGACCATTCCCGGAGCAAGCGACGAACTGATGCATGAGGCGGGTTTGTATGCCGACCGACTGAGTGTGAACCTGGAAGTACCAACAGAGGCAGGTCTCAAGCTTCTTGCTCCTGAAAAGAATCGCCAGGATATGGTTAAACCCATGACCTATATTTCCCATGAACTTATCAGGCTTAAAGAAGAAAGCAAAACGATCCGGTCAGCCCCTCTTTTTGCACCTGCCGGCCAGAGCACCCAGATGGTTATAGGAGCAGCTGGTGAATCTGACCAGGAAATATTAACAACTGCAGATTCTTTCTATCATTCACATCAGTTAAAGCGCGTCTACTATTCAGGCTATGTACCCATTTCCATGGACGGCAGGCTTCCGGCAATGGGCAGCCTGGTACCGGTGATCCGTGAAAACCGCCTGTACCAGGCTGACTGGCTTATGCGTTTTTACGGATTTAAGGTAAATGAGATAGTCACAGATAAAAACCCTGTACTGGATCTGGAAATAGATCCTAAATTAAGCTGGGCCCTGAGAAACCTCCATTGTTTTCCGCTGGATATTAATAAGGCCGACCTTCATTATATTCTCAGGATTCCTGGTATCGGGCTGCTTTCGGCAAAAAAGATCATTCAGGGGCGCAGGTTTGGGAAACTCGGCATTGAACACCTGAAAAAGATGGGTGTTGCCCTGAACCGGGCCCGTTACTTTATCAGCTGCCCTGGGCTTTTAACAGATAAGAAAGATTCAACGGCCAGCCAGATCCGTAAGTTCATTCTTGCTGAGTCTTCTTCGAAGCACGAAAAGAACCGGACTTCGCAGCTTAGTCTGTTTTAAAGTTCAGGCCTGCACACTATGATCCAGTTCATTTACGACGGAAGTTTTGCCGGATTTTTTACGGCTGTCTTCGACCTTTTCTTCTATAAAGATTTCAATGCCCGGATCTGTCAGCAGGGCGGTTCAAACACACTTTTTACGACAGACTTTCAAGTGATCACCGATCCTGTAAAAGCTGAAAGAGTTCTGAAAGGCCTCAGGCAGAAGCTATCTGCATCATCTTTCGAAGATCTCTTTGCTGTCTGGCTTTCTGAACTGGATGAAAGAGAGCGCATACTACTGGGTTATGTGCTTCATGTTTATAACTCGCCCAAAGAGGCTGAGAACGATTTCAGCAATTTATATGTGCTGGATCTTAAAAAGATTGTGAAGATGGTTTCCCGTGAGCGCCACCGGATGAAAGCTTTCGTTCGGTTCAGCCGCCTTGAAAACGACCTTTATTATGCGCTTATTGAGCCCGATTTTAATGTATTGCCTCTTATTGAAAATCATTTCAGGCTCCGCTATGCCGACCAGCAATGGCTGATATATGACAACAGGCGAAAATATGGCATCTATTATGATCTTCAGCGCACCCAGACCATAGAAATTGATCTGAGCACCGCACCTGATGAATCAATTCTGCATTCTGAAGAAGTAATGTTCAGGAGTTTATGGAAGAATTATTTCTCAAGTGTAAATATTAAGAGCCGCAGGAACACCCTTCTTCACCTGCGGCATATTCCTGTACGTTACTGGAAGCTGCTTACCGAAAAATGCTGATCATTCACCTGAAATGGTCTGAATAATATCGTATTCAGTAATAATATGAGTCTGCTCACCCTGTCTTACAAGTACAGCTGAATTTTCCCGGTTAATAAGGGCTGAGATCCGGTCTATTGACATATGTATGTCTACAAAAGGGAACGGTGGGCTCATGACAACCTCTATCGGACTGGACTTCACACTGGGGTTATCAAGCAGGGCAGAAAGCAGTGTGCTTTCCATGAGCTTGCCAATAACCTCTCCCTTGCGTGTCACAGGGATCTGTGAAATGTTCAGGTGTTTCATCACCGAGATGGCATCCTGTACAAGCCTGCCTTCATCAAGAGCTACGAACTGGTCGTTCTCTTTCTTCTTTACAATATCTTCTGCAGTAAGCTTGCCATCACTTATAAAACCACGCTCACGCATCCAGTCATCATTAAACATCTTGCCCAGGTAACGGGTGCCATGATCATGAAAGATGACCACCACGAGGTCTCCCTTTTTAAATTTATCTTTCATCTGAATGATGCCTGCAATTGCGGCCCCTGCCGAATTGCCGGCGAAGATGCCTTCTTTGCGGGTGATCTCCCGGGTAAAGATTGCTGCATCTTTATCTGTCACTTTTTCAAAATGATCAATCACAGAAAAGTCAACGTTTTCGGGTAGAAAATCTTCCCCGATCCCTTCGGTGATATAGGGGTAAATCTCATCTTTATCAAAGATTCCGGTCTCTTTATACTTTTTGAAGACCGAGCCGTACGTATCAATTCCATAGACCTTTATAGCCGGGTTTTTCTCTTTCAGGTAGCGTCCGGTACCAGTGATCGTTCCGCCGGTGCCTACGCCAACCACCAGATGGGTGATCTTACCTTCGGTTTGCTCCCAGATCTCAGGGCCGGTCTGCTCATAATGGGCTGTCTGGTTTGACTGGTTATCGTATTGATTTGCCTTCCATGAATTGGGCGTTTCACGCACAAGCCTTGAAGAAACAGAATAATAGGAACGCGGATCCTCGGGTTCTACATTGGTAGGGCATACAATAACCTCTGCTCCAAACGCACGCAGGGCATCAACTTTTTCCCTGGATTGTTTGTCTGTGGTCGTAAAAATGCATTTATAGCCTTTTACGATCGCTGCCATGGCCAGACCCATCCCCGTATTTCCTGATGTACCTTCAATGATCGTTCCGCCAGGTTTCAGCAATCCTGCTTTCTCCGCATCTTCGATCATTTTAAGCGCCATTCTGTCTTTGATAGAATTTCCTGGGTTGGTGGTCTCAATTTTCGCAAGAACGATCGCCTCCACTTCACGGGTTATTTTATTAAGCTTCACCATCGGGGTATGACCGATCGTTTCAAGAATGTTGTTATAATACATAAATCAAATATAATCCTTTAAAAAATATCAGGTGCAAGGAATAGTTCAAAACCGTATTAGTATATATATTTAAGGTTTAAAGGGTACTACCAATCTCTACATCCTGCATGAAAAACAATCTTGAAAACGCCCTGCTTGTCGAAACCTCCTGGGAAGTCTGCAATCAGCTAGGTGGAATATATACGGTAATAAGATCAAAAGCGCCTTCTATGGTTGAGGCCTGGGGCGACAGATATTGTCTGCTCGGACCGTATGTGCATCATAAGATACCTGCAGAATTTGAACCTACTGACAATTACTCGGATGAGTTCGGGAAAGCGGTACTGGCCATGCGTGAAATTGGTTTTTCCGTGCATTACGGGTACTGGCTGGTGGTAGGAAAACCCAAGGTCATTCTCCTTGATTTCAGCAATCTTTTCGGTCAGAGCCTTGCCGAGCGCAAGTTCATTCTATGGGAAAAGCATGGGATCGATACGAGCCTGTATGACGACCTTGTTGACCAGACCATTGCCTTCGGTCATGCCACCCAGATCTTCCATGAAATTCTTTGTAAAGAAGAGATTAACAAGCGTCCCCTGATCGCTCATTTTCATGAGTGGATGGTAGGCACTGCCATCCCCGAGCTCAGGGTAAGCGGACTCCCAATCCATACAGTTTTTACCACCCACGCTACCCAGCTTGGACGCTTTCTGGCAATGAACGATTCATGGTTCTATGATCATCTGCCCTTTGTAGACTGGTATAATGAATCAGTCAGGTTCAACTGCCTCTCCAAAGTACTGATCGAGCGATCTGCAGCCATCAATTCAGCAATATTTACCACTGTAAGTGATGTCACAGCCCTTGAATGTATCCAGCTTCTTGGCAGAAAACCAGATGTCATTACGCCTAATGGCCTGAACATTGAAAGATTTGTGGCCCTGCATGAGTTCCAGAATCTCCATGTGGAGAATAAAAAACAGATACATGAATTTGTCATGGGCCATTTCTTTCAGAACTACTCCTTTGACCTTGATAAAACCCTTTATTTCTTTACCTCAGGCCGGTTTGAATTTACAAATAAAGGATTTGATGTCACGGTAGAGGCCCTTGCCCGCCTGAACTATAAGATGCATAATGCAGGAATAAACAAAACGGTGGTCATGTTCTTCATCACCAAACAGCCCTATCATTCCATCAGCTCTCATGTACTGAATTCAAGAGGGGTGCTGGAAGAGATCCATCAGACCTGTAAGGAAATTGAAAAGCAGCTTGGCGAAAAATTATTTTATTCAGTGGCCTCCAGTGCGGAATACCAGCTGCCAAACCTGAATTCAGTGGTCGATGACTACTGGAAACTCAGGCTCCACCGTACCTACCAGAGCTGGAAGAATGACGACCTGCCTCCCGTAGTAACACATAACCTTATCTACCCTGATCATGACCAGATCCTGAATGCCCTGAAAACAGTGCAGCTGATGAACCATGAATATGACAAGGTAAAGATCGTATACCACCCTGACTTTATCTCCCCTACCAACCCCTTGTTTGGGATGGAATACTCCCAGTTTATCAGGGGCTGCCATCTGGGTGTATTCCCAAGTTACTATGAGCCCTGGGGCTATACTCCGCTTGAGTGCATTGCCAGCGGCATTTCATCGGTAACCAGCGATCTTTCCGGTTTCGGTGACTATATAAAGAAGTATATGCCTGAGCATGATGAAAATGGGATCTATGTAGTAGAAAGAAGGCATAAGAACTTCCACGATTCTGCAGAACAACTGGCAGAGATCCTTTTTGGCTTTGTGAAGCTGACCATGCGTGAGCGGATTAACGAAAGGAACAGAGTGGAGAACTCTTCTGAATTCTTTGACTGGAGATACCTTTATGCGTTTTATCAGGAAGCTTATGAACGTGCCCTGGTTCATAGTTATTGAATAATTCTTGAGTAAAAGCCGTAAATTTGCCAGATGCTTTCGTCAGATCCTTCTTTAATTTTGCGTGCTGTACCATCTGACCTTTACCAGAAATCATCGCCAAAAATGAATAAGCAGGGTATGCCTGTCGAACCGGCATTTATGAAGGATGAAGATTTTGACTTTCTATACCCAGAGAACTACAAGGCACTGTCACTCAATCACTGGACCCCGCTGTCTATTGCACGCAGGGCAGGCAATTTCCTTTCAATTCCAGGAAGCCGGGTGCTTGATATCGGAAGTGGAATTGGCAAGTTCTGTCTTACTGCGGCCCATTATCATCCGGGAGCAGAATTCTACGGAGTGGAGCAGCGTGAAGACCTTATCCATTTTGCCAGACAGACCCAGGAATTTACCGGCATTCAGAATGTAAACTTTATCCATTCCAATATTACCGGCCTGGACTTTGACGATTTCGATCATTTTTATTTCTTCAACTCATTTCATGAGAACCTGGATGAGTTCAACCGCATTGATGATAAAGTAGAAACCTCTGCTGGCCTGCATGAATTCTATACAAGGTATCTGTATAAGATTTTCAGTGAAAGGCCTTCGGG
>JAYWCR010000039.1:0-5576 GCA_043780395.1 Sphingobacteriales bacterium | reverse complement strand
GTAAAGATTGAATATGAATGCAGGTGAATGGGTAGTGAAAATGAGATCTTCCTGTCTTCGATATAGTTCAGGTTAATAGCACGCTGGCCGGGCACATAGCGGGTATAACTTGCTTCCATCTGCAAGTTCATGGGCAGCCTGTAATTCAGTAAGGCCCTGCTCCTGACCCCATACGTATAATCACCAGTAAATAACAATCCAGGGGCAATTCTGGCCGATAGATTCACAAAAGGCATTGTGCTTCCCGATGTAATGGATGATAGATATTCAATCCCCCCTCCCAGGGTTACCTTACTGCTCAGCCCGTAATTTACAGCCAGACGTGAAAATTTACTATGCATGCTGTCTTCTACAATACCTGCAGTAGCCGTATATTCAAATTCATTGACAGGCATGAAATTAAAGGGAATTTCGACATTCAGTTCCTTTGTTTTTTCTTCACCATAAGGGCCATAGAACCGAAGTTTTATATAAGAGTTTCCATATACTAGGGGCACATCGAATACAAAAAAACCTGAAGGATCGGCTTTTTTATAATCCACAAGCTCCGTATTTACATAGAGTTCAACCACCCAGTTCGGCTCTGTGAACCCTGAATACCGGTAACCATCAAAGGACCGCCGGGCAATGGTGGGCATATTGGTCACCTGGGCCCCTAATACGGGAGCAAAAATACTGGATATAGCGCCACTATTAATTTTACCCAGCATGATCTGCCGGGCACCTGTATTTTCATTGTCGGCATACCGCCATGAATAGAACTGTTCACGTTCCCTGAACTTTTCATTACTGCCCAAAGTAAGTAAAAGGTTTGTTTCACCTCCTGCTATGACAGCACCAAGCCCAAGATTTGCCCTGAAGCTGGATGCAGATCCAAAGTTCTTGACGCCATATAATGACCAGTCGGCCATGCCCGGATGAAAAGCCTCCATAGAACGCCTGATATTGGTATCTGCTTTCTGGTTGCCTTTCAGATGGCGGATATTCTCACGCATCGTTTCCTGCCTGAGCTCTATCAATGCAGGCAATTCAATCTTCGTAGTTAATTCGACAGTAAGCGAACGAAAGCTGAACACACAATCTAATCCGAAGATCTTTCCAAAATAATCAGAACGCAGATAGAGACTACTTTTTGTGAGGATCATTCCACTGGCTTCCAGTACATGCGTTTTGTTCTTATAAACAATGAGATTGCGGGTCTTGTCAAATAAAAAGGTGGAGTCTGACCTGATGAAAAAGCCTGAAATGGAATCAAGCCCTGGGCTGGATCTGTTGGTGATCTTTAAAAATCTGAATATATCAGGAATCGATAAATAAACAGTATTTCCTTCAATAATGGCAGGGAGCTCAGTGCTTCCAATATTTTTGACGACTAACGAGACCGATACTTCATCATAATCGCTTAAACTGCTGGCCCTTGAACAGAATGGCATGAGGGAAAACAATAAAAAGAAAATAGCCGGGGTAGCCGAAATCAAACGGATAATGGATCGCATTGCCCCGGTATGCTTAAAAAAATGATTAACAGGCCTGGTGATCGCGCTCATGCGATTATTGCTGGATAAAGGTGACCGTAAAGGTTCCGCTATAATTTCCGGGTGGGTTTGATGTTGTATTTCCTATGGTAAGGGTTCCGCCAATATGAACCTGTGTTCTGGCGGGGGAACTGGTTGTGCAAATATAAGGACTGCCCACATCAGAGGCTCCGACATGAAGGTTCATTCGCCCTCCGTTTGAACCCGAAAGCGTAACATCGGGCCCGTTTAAAATTTGGATTAAGGCTCCTCTGTTGGCATCTACCTGGAACAGGGCTGGTGAAAATGAATAGCCCAGATTAGCAAGAATAATATTTCCTGTTGAAGACCTGGATCCGTTAGCCCCCAGAATGACGGTGCCTCCGGTACCCGACTGGTAAAATGCGCCAAAAAGCATTCCCTGGGTAGGATCTACAAAAACTTTGATTGGATGGGGCGGGTTTTCCTGAGCCTTTGAATGGGCAGCATAGAAGACAAGCACCAGCAACATGGAAACCAGTTTAACGTATTTTGATACAGTAAGCGTAAATGCTTTTCTCATAGCCCGATAAATACTTTTCTTGAATGAGTACCCTTCGTTGAATTAAGTCTAATCAGATAGATTCCTGCAGGAAGTGCCGGATCCAGCATATGCAGACCAGCACCCGAGATGGCTTCATTGAATACTTCCCGCCCCTGTATGGTAAATACAGCCAGAGTTCCTGACTTACCCGTGACAGAGTCAAGGGTTATATAAAGTCTGGCTTTTGAACTATAAGCATTCCAGCCGGCTGCCGGTATCCCTTCCTTATAGGGAGTCAGACTGAATAAAATAGAAAATCTTTTTTCGTAAGTGCCGGCCGCAAGTCTGACAGATACCTTGGGAGCACCATGAAGTTCCTGAACTTTCAAGCTCTGGGCATCTATAAAATAGATATAGGGGTAAGGAACTCCAACAATGCTTATCGCATTGAAAATGATCATTCCTTCATGCCCCGTTTTAAGACCGAGGGGAATGGTCTGATTAACCAGATTCTGGCTGGGTAATGCCATAATAGAAAGCCTGGATCCATCGCCTGAAAAGGAATAGATATTCGGAACAGACAGATCTGTATTCATCAATTTCAGGGCATCGAAGTCTTTATGGAAGGCAACAGAGTTCTTCTTGTCAAAATAAATGACCATCGGATCAGTTATCTCATCACTGTAGCCTGCAACAAGACGGAATAAAGACCTGCTGGTCTGTGCTTTTATCTGAATACTTAACAGGCTCACGCAAAAGAGCAGAAAATAGGATGTTCCTTTCATAGTCGGTATACAGGCTGCCATCACCTGGTCAGCAGATAAGATGTTTCAGCTAATTTCACCTGTTTAGCTTCTGAAGAACTTTCATACCGAATCTTCAGAGAACCATGCATATAGTCAATTCCCGGCATGTGGGGTAATTGTACCCTTATATCTCTAAGTTTATTCGGCGTGTAAATTGCAACTCCATCAGCTTCGATAAGCTTTGTTTTAATGTTCAGGTCCGAAAGATATTCAATGATGATATTCCCGTATACGGAAGAATTTCCCTGTCGGTTGAATGTCATTTCCAGCATAGCACCTGTTTCATTCTTTTCTGAAAGCCGTACATGATCAATGCTGACTGAAGAACTCATTTCTCCTGCATGAATAATCACAGGAATTGAAATTCCAAAGATCGGAGTGATTCTGACAGATATGTTTTTAGGATCTACGGGCTCCTCGGATTCGCCTTTTGCTTTCACCAGGGGTACAGCCCTGAAATAAAGATGTGACCTGTATTCTCCGGGGGGGAGCGTTGAACTTCGGGTAACCTGCACTTTTACAACCTGCGATTCATTCGGACCCAGTACAACCAGTTTAGGAAAAAAACGAAGGAAAGGAGCAGCAAAATTCTGCCCTGAGTCTTGTTTGGTAACTTCTTCGAAACTTCCATCATTTTTCATTCGCATCTCAAGCAGGGAAACCTGATAGGTCGCTGTATCTTTCCCAATGTTGGCCAGGTTAAATTCTTCCATATGCTTTGCCCCCTCAAAAACTACCCTGCGTGGATAAACCAGCAGATTGCCCTGTGCATAAGCAGAATTTCCTGAAAAACACAGAATACAGAAGAATAAACAGAGTAAATTCCGGCCATGTTTGGTTCTTGGGAACAGCGTATTTGTTAAGAATTTCATATATACCTGATAAAGCGAAACGTACACAGTGCGGTTCAGTTGAGTATTAGAAAAATTAGTGAGGGCATTCATTGTTTAGTATAAAATATTCTACGCAGTCCAGTTAAAAAAATCAATTATAGTTTACCGAAATGGTCAGCCCCCCGGCAAGTGAATATAAGCCTGTACCCTGGTTTGAGGCTACATGCAGGGTTCCACCTACATAAATGGTGACGGCTGTTCCTGAAAAAGATCCGCCGCCGCTTGGAGTACTTACATAGGTATCAACACTCATCGGTGCACCTGAACCTGTAATTATCGTTGAAGCGGAAGGAAGGCTAATGGAATAGGTGGTGGTGCTTGTTCCCGTAATCGAAAAGGCAGCAGCTGTAACCGTTCCCGGCGAGCCTGCAGTCAGCTGACAGCCCCCGGTGACGCTTCTGCTACCTGAAGGCGTTAACACAACGGTTCCTGCCGTAGAACCCGCAGATATAATTCCAAAATTTAGATTATTGGTTTTATTCAGGGTTAAAGCAGTCAGAATGGTACCTGAGGCATTTCCAGAGGCAGTGGCGGTTTGCTGGGCAGAGGTTCTTATACCTGACATTGCAAAAAGGAAAATTAAAACAAATGATTTAGTTGAAAACTTCATAAACCAGCCGCATATTTTACCTGCTAATTTACAAACTTTATATAAATTTTGTTACATATTTATAATAATAAATATTAATATATTCTAGGAAGTTAACATGCTTTGATGTGATGAGCAATCATTTATTCCTGATCATATAATCAGTCTTAAAAGTTTTATTCAAATTGTTCATAGTATAGCGTAAATTTGTAAAAACCAACAAGATAGCACCCCGTAATATGATTCAGAACACACAACCGATCATCAAGGCTCATACATGCAGGCTTTATACAGGTTTTTTTCTGACGTTTTTCTTTATGCTGGTCATTGCAACTGCGCATGCACAGAAAACTCCGGATACAATCCCTGATTTTACATTTTTCAAGCTTGATGGTTCCGCATTTACAAGAGGGCAGCTTCAAAAGAATGAATCGAGCCTATTTATTCTCTTTGACTGTGGCTGTGAGCATTGCCAGCGCGAGCTTGTCGATATAGGAAACCACTACGCTGATTTTAAGAAAGTGAGGCTCTACCTTGTTACACTTGACCGCAAAGAGGAAATAGAAAAATTTATGAATACGTTCGGCAGGAACCTGAATGGAAAGTTCAATGTAACGCTGTTACAGGATAAAAATATGCAGTTCATCCCCAGATTCAAGCCTTTAAGGTATCCTGGAATCTTTATTTATTCTGCATCCGGAAAATATATATTTTCAAATTCGGGCACCACACCCCTGAAAGATATTCTGAACGCCCTTTCAAAAGGTTAATTATATTAATTTCGCGGAATGGAAGACCTGGATGCAATAATAATTGGCGGCGGAGCTTGTGGGCTTATGTGTGCAGTTCAGGCTGGATTTTTAGGAAAAAAAGTGCTGATTCTTGAAAAGAATGAGCAGCCCGGTGCCAAGATCCTGATCTCGGGTGGCGGCCGGTGTAATTTTACCAATCTCTATAGTTCTTCAGAGAATTTTCTTTCTGAAAATGAGCATTTTTCAAAATCTGCCTTTTCTCAATGGACTGTGCAGGATACACAAAATTTCTTTTCTACATACGGAATAGAGGGCCAGGAAAAGACTTTAGGTCAGCTTTTCCCGGTAAGCAACAAGGCAAGTGATATTGTAAAGGTCTTTACTGAGCTTTGCCTTGATATGAACCAGCAATTGATCTGTGATGCAGAGGTTACTGATATAATTAATCTTGACGGTAAAGGATTTGAGGTCTGGTATTCCAGAAACGGAAAAGAGGTGA
>JAYWCR010000038.1:0-3509 GCA_043780395.1 Sphingobacteriales bacterium | reverse complement strand
CCTACAAGGTCTATATGAGCAGGTAAAAGATCAAGATTGGGAGTGCCTGTAGGTAAAATAGCTTCCCGGGGGTCCAGGTCATTGACAATACATTCATAGATACTGGATTCAATACCCTTGGGATCGACACCGATACCTGAGGTGGTATTGGCCTGTGGGTCTGCATCGATCAGAAGTGTTCTGAATTCAAAAACGGCAAGTGCTGCTGCCAGATTTATGGATGTGGTTGTTTTTCCTACGCCGCCTTTTTGATTCGCTACAGCAATTATTTTACCCATGAATTTAATTGATATTAGAGAATCTTATTCTGTTAAAAAAAACGACCAGCCTTGAGGAATAAAACCCAAATTTACAGCCGTATTACAAACCCGATAAAGATACACTCTTTTATATAAAATCTGTATCTGCAAGCCGTCCCTAAACATGAATGAATTAAATTCTTTAGGGAATTTAAAAACAATAACGGGAAAAATACTGTCTTCGGCAGTTAGACACCTGATTAGATTACAAAAGCATATGATCACCATTATTTCCGGAACAAACCGTCCAAACAGTTATACATTAAAGCTGGCCCAGATCTACAAAGATTTTTTTGAACAGGGACAGCAGGCCTGTACCATTCTTTCTTTAAGTGAGTTGCCTGACAATGTGCTCTTTACTGATATGTATGGAAGCAGGAGCCAGGAGTTTGCAAAAATCCAGCAGCTGATTACAGAATCAGATAAACTTGTCTTTATATTGCCTGAATATAACGGTAGTTTTCCGGGTATTGCCAAAGTTTTTGTAGACTGTTGTGATTTCCCGGGTTGTTTCCAGCATAAAAAAGCGGCCCTGGTGGGCCTGTCTTCAGGAAAGTATGGAAATATAAGGGGCCTGGATCATTTTACCGGAGTTTGCCATTATCTTGGACTACAGCTTCTGCCTTTAAAGATCCATATTGCAAATATCAGAAAAGAAATAAATCCTGAAGGCCTCTTGCACCAGGAAGATACCCTGAAATTTGTAAAAGATCAGGTTCAGCAACTCATTGAATTTTAAATGATTAAAAATATTTTTTTCTCTGGTTTCATGCTTCTTGCCTGCTGGCTCGGAGCTTGTAAAGACCAGGGCCACTCTGAAAAAAAGGTCTTCAACTGCAACCTTGACCAGAGTCTTACCTCCCTTGATCCGGCATTTGCCCGCAACCAGTATGCCATCTGGTGTGATAACCTGATCTATAACGGCCTTACACAGCTGAATGATTCGCTGAGTGTAAAGCCCTGTATTGCCAGAACCTGGGATATTTCAGCAGATGGCAAAACATATACTTTTCACCTGCGAACCGACGTATTCTTTCATGATGATGCACAGTTTACCGGGGGCAAGGGCCGGAAGGTAACAGCCAGTGATTTTGTCTATAGTTTCAGCCGCATTATTGATCCGGCTACAGCCTCCTCAGGATCATGGATCTTTAACGATAAACTTGAGAACAGCAAAGCCTTCAGGGCTGTCAATGACAGCACTTTTGAGATAGGCCTGAACAAGCCATTCCCTCCCTTCCTCAAGCTGCTTACGGCCCAGTACTGCTCCGTACTGCCCCATGAGGTGGTCAGCTTTTATGGCAAGGATTTCCGAAGCCACCCGGTAGGCACAGGGCCTTTCTGTTTCAAGTACTGGAAAGAGGAAGAAATTCTGGTGCTTGTAAAAAATACGCATTATTTTGAAACAGACCATGGTCATCGCCTGCCTTACCTGGATGCAGTCAGGTTCAGCTTTATCCGCGACAAGCAGACAGCATTTCTTGAATTCCTGAAAAAGAACCTTGATTTTTTCAGCAATATTGATGGCAGTTACCGGGATGATATTCTGACAAAGACCGGCCATATCCAGGAAAAATATAAAGGCAAGTTCGTCCTTGCCAGCGGCCCGAACCTTGATACCGAATACCTTGGCATTCTGGTCGATTCAAGCCAGCGCATTGTAAAGAACAGTTCCCTGAGAATAAAGAAGATCAGGCAGGCTATCAATTATTCTATAGACCGCAAAAAGATAGTCAGGTACCTGCAGAATAGCATGGGTGTTCCAGGCTCTGCTGGTTTCATCCCTGCCGGTATGCCTGGTTTTGATGCATCGGCTGTTAAAGGGTATGATTTCAACCCTCAGAAAGCCCAGAAACTCCTTGCCGAAGCAGGCTTTCCTCATGGGAAGAACCTGGGTACGTTAATGCTCTACACCTCTACTACCTACCGTGACCTGATCGAATATGTGCAGGGTGAACTTGAACTGCAGGGCATTCATACAGGGCTGGCTGTAAACCCTGCCGCAAGCCTTCGCGAGCAGATCAGTAAAAGCAATATCAACTTTTTCAGGGGCTCATGGGTGGCTGATTACCCCGACGGAGAAAATTACCTCTCCCTGTTCTATTCCCATAACAAGGTACCTTTCGGCCCCAACTATACAGGCTTTAACAATCCGCGGTTTGATGCTCTTTTTGAAAGATCATACTATGAGGCCAACGATTCCATCAGGTTCAGGCTCAACCAGCAAATGGACCAGCTTGTCATGGAACAGGCACCCGTGGTCATTTTATATTATGCCAGACTGGTAAATCTGAGGCAGAATAATATTCATGGCATGACAATTAATCCATTAAATATATTGAATCTGAAAAGGGTCAGAAAGACCTGAACCCTGTTTTCCATGCTAACTGGTTTTTAAAAATGAAAAAAGCTTTTCTCTCTGTCTTCATTCTCTGTGCATTGCTCAGCAGCCTTCATGGCCAGACCCTGCTTGAACCCATATTAGCCGGAAAGCCTGATGCACCTGAAAAAACACATCTTGAAAACCTGAAAACCCTTTTTAATGATAACAGGTTTGTCGGTGGTTATTTTTTATACCTCACCTTTTTCCATGATTTTAACATCCAGGCCATGGAAAGCCAGAGTAAAGCATACAAGCCTGCTGCATCTAATAAACTGATCTATTATTTTTTGGGCGGTCTTGATCAGGTGAATGATGAGCTGGTAAATAATTATTTTGACCGCGGACTGGCAAGAATGGATTCAGGCCGTTATGAGCAGTCGATGAACGATTTTGACCATCTTCTTCTCTATGACCCCCATAATTCAGATGCTTATGTGAACAGGGCTATTCTGTTCATTATCTCTGCCCAGTATAAAGAAGCTATGGAAGAGATCACCAAGGCTAAACTTTACGGACCAAAGAACCCGGCTGTTTTTTTTAATACCGGAGTCATTGCCTTCAATCAGGGCCGGGGAAATGACGCCCTGAAAGCTGAAGATTCATGCATTCTGCTCCAGCCCGATTATGCACGGGCCTGGTTTGAGAAAGGACTGATCCTGAGTAGCCTGAACCAGAACGAACAGGCGATTAAAGCCCTTCGCAAAGCCCGGTCCTTTGGCGATACAGATGCGGGTGGGCTGATCAGGAAGATCAAGGAATCAGAAAGACAGCAGGATAAAAACCAGAAAAAATAAATCCGCCTACTCATCATAAAAACAGGCAACCCG
>JAYWCR010000037.1:0-5594 GCA_043780395.1 Sphingobacteriales bacterium | reverse complement strand
TCTTTTTCAGCAAGGGCCAGTGTCTCTTCTGTATTAAGAAGACAGATCACCTCATTGCCATATTGTTCAGTGAATTCCCTGGTAATACCTGCTTTTACCATGGTTACATCGGTGACGATCGTTCCGCCACCGATCAGGTAATCATGCCAGGTGGAAATGGCACTTTCTGTAGTGGACAGGTAGTTGATAAACTGATGATCGCCTGATGTATGGATGCAGCGGATGGCTGCCCATAGAAAATCTGGCGCATAGTTTTCAGGCTGAAGGTGGCTGATGATCTCTCTGAAGCTTGCTTCCTGAATTTCAGGCCCTGTATGGGGTTTACGATTCAGATAGCCCCGGGGTGTGACCAGCTTATTCTTATAGGCAAAGGTCTGTGAATTTCCGATCACTACAAGGCTGAACATATCTACCAGATCAGTATCCAGGTCAGCAAGCGTAGTCAGGGTGATCTTTTCATCTTCCCTGCCCAGCTGGTAGCAAATGGCTACCGGGGTTCCTGCAGCCCTGTGTTCAAGGAAAATGGATTTAAGTTTGTCAAGCTGCCAGTAGCGTTTAACACTTTTAGGGTTATAGATGGAAGTGACAAAATCACCCCATGCAGCTGCTTCGATCCTTTTCTGAATTGTTTTCCAGGGAGTCATCAGGTCGGAAAGAGAAATGCAGCAGAAATCATGACCCAGTACAGCGCCAAGCTTGCTGCCTGCAGCTACGAAGGCTGAAATGCCAGGGATAGTTTCCAGCTCAAGATCCTCACCCGACTGGGCTGCTTTCTGGTACACAATGGAAGCCATGGAATAAATTCCGGCATCTCCGGAGCCTATGACTACCACATTATAACCTTCAATGGCTTTTTCAATAGCTATCTCAGCTCTCTTTTCCTCCTCACTCAATTCCTTACCTATACAGATCGTATCGGGGCGAACAAGCTCCTGGATGAACTGAAAATAGTAATGGTAACCGATAATCACATCAGCTTCTTCAATTGCCTTTTGCGCAACAGGGAGAAGATACTCCCTTCCGCCAGGACCTATACCTACAACTTTTATCATTTTTTAATAATTAACAGGGAGAAATAAGGGATTTTCCTGTCTTTTAATTCTTCAAGCGATGAACTTATATATTCACCTGCTGTACCCAGAAGTTCAGCATAAAAAAAATTCCACCCGGTAGCAAGTAGCCGGGGGTATAAGGTTTTCCAGCCGATCCGGATCTTCATAAGCACAAGGGTATCAAATTCAAGGAAGGTCTGCTCGATCGTTTCCATGCTGGATTCAAGAGGCAGAAAACCAAGCTTTTCCCTTTGCAGGCATAGAGGAATCTGATGCCTGGCAGCAGCCAAAGAAAATGAGTTTATTCCCGGGATAAGCTCCATAGGGATCTGCTGCTGATGCAATTTTTCCAATAAGTAGGAAAAAGAGGCATAAAAGCTCAGATCACCTTCACAGACGATGCTGATCTTCTTCCCTTCATTCCAGGCAAGTATAATTTTCAGGGCTGTTTCACGGTAGGTTTCTTCGGCTGCAGTGCGGTCAAGACCCATGATCAGGTAAAAGCCATGAAGCTTTTCTTCATCAAGCCCATATGAATCAAGCATGGGCCGCACATAACTTTCTGTTCTGCCATCACGCGTCAGTGATCCCGGGAAAAAGATCAGATCTGATTCTTTTAACGCCTTAAGCGCCTTTACTGTGATCAGATCAGGATCACCAGGGCCAAGGGAAACTCCAAAAATTTTATTCACTTTTTTCAATTACTTGTTTCTTCCTCTTATAAAGGAACATCTGCCATTTTTCTTCTGCTACACCGGCCTTATCCATTTCTGCACGGGCAAGGGTAAAGAAGAGGTCTGAAAGGCGGTTCACATAAGCTATTATATAGTCTTCGACACAGGCAGGATCTGCCTTCATAAGGGTCACAAGTGCACGTTCGCCTCTGCGGATCTGTGTACGGCATACATGGCAAAGGGCTGAGATTTCATTTCCTCCGGGAAGAAGAAAATAATCTGAGGGTGAGCTGATCGCCTCTTCCAGTGAATCAAGCCATTGCTCGCAGAACGCTGCGCCGTCTATGGGTTTAGGATTTATATTTTCTTTGGTAGATTCTGAAGGGCGGGCAAGATGTGACATCATGTCCATGAGGTCTTTCTGAATGCGGTGTAAATTCGGCTGCCATTCATGACCGGCACCAAGCTTTACCCTTAAAAGGCCGATCGTAGAATTTGCCTCATCCAATACACCATTACATTCCACGCGCGGAGAGTCTTTATCTTCTCTTTTGCCGCCGAAAACGCCTGTTGTTCCCTTATCTCCCTTGCGGGTGTATATTTTCATGGCATAAAAATACCATTAAAAAGCACCTATGGGGTTATTAATCGGAAAAGCATTCTCATGGCGAAGAGTAAAGCAGCAGTACAACATACCCAATCTGGAATAAGTTTAAAGAAAAGAGGCGCAAAATATAGAAGAATTCATTAAACCATTGAATAAGCTCTAAGGTCTGTTCATACTAACCTGACTAGCCCTGGGCTTCTTCTTCCACTGGTAAAGTAAACCAAAACGTACTGCCATGCCCTACCTCACTTTCTACCCCTATATGTCCATGATGCCCCTTGACAATTTCAGATGCTATATAGAGCCCGAGACCTAACCCAGCTGAAGGTGATCCATTCTCCTGTACCTGATAATACCGCCCGAATACGTACTGCAGTTTATCTGCAGGAATACCTGGCCCCTTGTCACTTACCGAGACTTTAACTGCATCAGGTATTTTCTTAATATAAACATGAATTACTTTGGAGACAGGCGCATACTTTATAGCGTTATTTATAAAGTTAATGACAATCTGTTCAATTCTGGATTCGTCGGCAAACACCTTTATTTCCTGGTCTCCTTCACAAACGATCTTGTATTTATTTTCATTCCTTACGTAAGAGCAACAATTTTCTATTACATCCGCAACCTTAAAATAACTTTTATGTAACTGAAGCCGCCCTTCATTTGCTTTGTTTGTATTCAACAAATCGTTTATTAATACGATAAATTTTTGAAGGCTATTATTTGCTCTTTCAATCAGTTGACTTACCATTTCCTCTGAAAGACTGTTTTTCATGGTGTTCAGCAATTCCAGGCTTAGCCTGAGACTGGTTATAGGCGTCTTCAATTCATGACTTGCAATACTTATAAACTCGTCTTTTTGCTGCTGGATCATCCGAAGCTCCTGAATATCAGTGGCCGTTCCAACCCAATGGTCTAAATGCCCCAGCTGGTCTTTTATAGGATTTAACCGGATTAAATGCCATCTGTATTCGCCATTTACAGATTTCAGACGCGTCTGAAATCCACCACCATGAACAGTTTTCAGAATCGTACTAAATTGTGAAAGGGTATCTTCCAGATCTTCTTGATGAATTACATGCTGCCATTGTGAGACTTCAGCCTGCTGATAATTTTCACCTGTGTATTCATACCAGCGCTGATTGAAAAAGGTAACCTTCATCTCCGTCGTATTTGTCCAGGCGATCTGAGGAAGTGTTTCCATCATCAGACGAAATTTGATTTCGCTCTCAGCAAGGACTTTTTTTTCAACCTCACTTTGTTGAATTAATGTTTTATTCAGCATGACCTGGGCTGTTACATCGTAGGCAATGACGGTTACACCTGAAATTGATTCATCTGCCTCCAGATAAGGCTGATAAATGAAATTAAAGTACAATTCTTCCATGTGCTCACCCCGTTGAACTCTGGCAGGCACTTCATCTCCGTAATAGGGAACTCCTGTCGTATAAACCTTATCCATCAGCGCAGGGAAAGGAGAATTTTTAAATTGCGGAAGTACGTCTAAAAAGCGCCTTCCCTCAATTTCCTCATTCTTTCCCCATAACTTTTTTATACTCTCGTTGGCCAGCGTAACGACCATATCTTTCCCTTTCAGGATAGCAACACCGAATGGAGACTTCATCAGTAACAGGCTGTATCGCTTCTCACTATCAGCAACCACAGTAAGAAGTTTCTTTCCGATTTTAAGCTCTTCTATCAGCGTTTCATTCTCTGTCACATCCTGAACACTATGAATAATATATTGAATAGTGGCAAACTCATCCATTACAGGGGTATTCCAGAATCTCCAGTATTTTTGTGTAAATCCTCCTCCCTGGGAGGCCGGCCTGGGTATGTCATACTTTATTACTGCAACCGTGTCGGTACTCTTACCTGCCAGCACGCGGTGAAGAGAGTCACGAACTCCCTTTTCCCCGTTTGCCTGAGCATCAGCTGGATTATCAGGAAAAACCTCAAAAAGAGTTTTTCCAACCATTCCTTCCCGCGTTGTTTGGGTTGCTTTTAAATAGCTGTCCGATACCGCTAGCACGGTAAAATCAATATTCAGCATCACCATTGGAGTCGATGATTGCTCAAAGGTTAATTTGAAATTTATGGTCTCATTCACAACAAGATATCTATTTTATTGACCAGAATATAAACTGACCATTCCTCGATGAAGGCATGTGGTGAGGGTTCACGCCGGTTGGTAAGTAAATAAGATCACAAAAAAAGTACCAGATAACGTATTACTCACTTTTACTATGAGATCATTGCCCCAGTAATTCTTCGAAAAACGGCTTAAGCTCGGTTACAAGCTCCAGATGCTGGGCCACGCTGGGGTGTCCGTTACAACCCTGTGCATCCATTACAGGGAAAAAGAAAGTCCGTATAGGTTTGTCGTAGGGATAAGAGTCATCAACCAGTTTTTTGATGGTGGCAAGGCATTTTTCCAGAGTATTACGTGAATTTCCTTTCACCATTGGACTGCTTAACAGGGCGATCTGAGCCCTTGGATATTTAGATTTAACCAGCTTAACGAACTTTACAAAACTACTGATGAATACCTGCGGATCGAACGGCTTTCGCGGGTTTTTACCGTCTCCACAACTCAGGTCATTGGTGCCCAGGGCAATGCTTACAATCTGAGGGCTATACCTCTTAAAATCCCATTGCTCCATAGAATTTGCTTTCAGGTCTGTATGGGCATAAACTTCAGGCATAGACGGGCCATCCATGTTCCAGGTGCGGTAAATGCCGATGCCACTGACGCTGCTCAGCATATAATTCATTCCCAGCATCCTTGCCAGCCGGGGCCCGTAAGCCATATAGGCGTTATGGTGATCCTGGTATTCACCTTTGCCGCAGGGGAAGTCTGACGTATCTGCTGCCGCCCCGCAGGTGATGCTGTTGCCGATGAACTCTATTAAGGGTGCCTGCGGAACAGCGATCGGCCTGAGGTGATCGGCAGCAATTTTCTCAACCACAATAGCCCCGGTAGCCGCTTCGGTTGCTTTATAGATCCATAGGGTATGTGCGCCCTTACCTGAAGTTCTGATGAGTACCGGCCCTGCAGGCTTGGCGCTAACCATCAGACGTTTTTGATAGACTCCATCAAGCTCATACTGGATAAAATTATGGCTGTTCTGATTCTTATTGGAAATGTACAGGGCGCATTCCTCTCCCTGGAAATTAAATCCGAAATGCACTGCTGAACTGATCAGTTCCAGCTGCTTCTGCTCATTGAGGGCATACCTGCCATAGGGTTTCAGGCTT
>JAYWCR010000036.1:0-6127 GCA_043780395.1 Sphingobacteriales bacterium | reverse complement strand
ACATGGAACATACCAGTAAGTATTCCTATAAATATAAAAGGGTACTATGTATGTAATAATGACAGGGTGATCCTAACAAGCAAAAAAAGACTTATCATTCCTCTTGCCTTTGCACCAAGTATCTGGATCAATTATATTCAACAAAATGTGAAATGCCTTCTTTCCGACGATCTGGGAAAAACATGGCATGTTTCTTCTACCATCAGTTCGACCCGTTCGCCTTTAATGGAGCCCGGGGTGGAAGAGCTTTCGGATGGATCCATTTTAATGGTTATCCGCAGTCAGACGGGTTATGTTCTCTTTTCAACCAGTAAGGATGGTGGAAACAGCTGGTCAAACCTCGTTTACAGCAGTCTGCAAACCCCCGAAGCCCCGCAGACGATCCGCAGAATTCCCGGAACTGACAGCCTGATCATGGCCTTTATCAATACCCCTTATATTGCGGCGGTAAATTTTAACAACCGTCAGCCCCTTGCCCTTGCCCTGAGCACGGACAACGGAAAAACATGGCCTCGCATTGTGAATATTGAAGGGGGTACAGCCAATTATCTTTATCCTTCTTTAACCTTTCTTGGCAGTCAGATGATCCTTACCTATGCTATAAATCCAGGTGGCGAAAATCATCCGTATATGGCAATTCTAAATTTAAGACGTGATGTTTTCTTTCCCCGTCATTAGAAAAAGCCTGCCGAATTCTCTCATTGCACCTGTAAAATAATATTTGTATTTTGGTCATCTTTGAATAAATCAGATTATGGGTGTTATGACTTTTTTGCGCGAACGCGCGGGGCTATTGATGATTGCGTTGATTGGCTTATCAATTGTTGCCTTTCTTGTAAGTGATGCTTCCCGCATGGGTGGGTCATTATTTCGCGATTCAGGAACTACTGTAGGTGTTGTTGGTGGAGAGAAAATCTCTGAAAGCGATTACAATCTACGTTTGCAGCAGCAGGTAGAACAGGCAAAACAGCAATATGGTCAGGCGAGTCTGCCGGCCCAGATGATGGGATATGTCAATGAACAGACATGGAATCAAGTGGTAACTCAGATGGTTCTGGCCTCACAGGTTACAAAGGCAGGCCTTCAGACAAGTGCTACTGAGCTATCAGACCTTGTTCTGGGAAGAGACCCTGATGCCCGTGTAAAACAAGCTTTCACGGACCCTAAAACCGGAAGTTTTGACCCGGCAAGTGTCCGCAATTTTTTGCGTAACCTGGACAAAAATGCTGATACAAAGAAACGGTGGCTGGAACTTGAGAAAGAAATCTCTGATACGCATGGTCTTCAAAAATATGTAAGTCTTCTTCAGGGAGGTATCTATACTACATCTCTTGAAAATGTACTTGACTATTCTATGCCCGAGAAAGTATCCATTAAATATGCCCTGCTTGATTATTCGCGCATTGCGGATGCAAAGGTGAATCTTTCAGAAAATGACCTCAGCACTTATTATAACGAGAATATAAATAAATATCAGAGCAAGGAAAACACGGCAAGCATTGATTTTGTAAGTATTAATGCAAGTCCGAGCAATGCAGACTCATTAAATGCCAAAGCAGATATTGCCAAAGCGGTTACTGAATTTAAAACAACGAAAAACGATTCCCTGTTTACAAGTCTGAACTCTGACAGTAAACTGCCGGTTCGCTTCTTTAAAAAGGGACAGCTTTCGGCTTTACTTGAGACGAATCTGCAGAATGCATTGCCGGGAACAGTATACGGGCCTTATTTTGAAAACGGTTCGTTTAAAGCGGCCAAGCTTATTGCTGTGAAGGATATGCCAGATTCAGTGAAATCACGACATATTTTACTTGCTCCACAGAAGGGTGAAACTTTAGAGATCCTTACAAAACGTGCCGACAGTCTGAGAAGCCTTCTGAACAAGGGAGCCAGTTTTGCTGAAATGGCAGCTAAATATTCTGGTGATAAAGGTTCTGCAGTAAAAGGTGGTGAGCTGGGATTCATTGCACTCGGAAGTCTGGTCAAGCCTTTTGAGGATTTTATTTTTAATGGTAGAAAAGGTGAGACCGGAACTGTAACTACTCAGTATGGTGTTCATATCATACAGATCGAAGACCAGAAAAACATATCCAAGGCTCTTGAGGTTGCACAGATAGACAGGTCTTTCAATCCTTCAAGTAAGACAGTGCAGGCTACTTATTCAAAAGCTACTGCATTTCTGGGTTCACTGGATCCAAAAGATCCCCAAAGCCTGAGTGTGCAGGCAAGGAAAGCCGGCTTGAATGTAAGAACAGCTGAAGACATAAAGGGAAGTGACCAGACCCTTGCGGGCCTGGAAAGTGCCAGAAAGGTAGTACAATGGGCATTCACCAAAAAGACAGGTGATCTTTCTGAGGTTTTTGATCTTGGAAATAATTTTGTTGTTGCCAGACTGGTCTCTACCCGTAAAAAAGGTGCTATTCCATTCGACCAGATCCGTAAACAGGTGAAGGCAGATGCAATGCTTTCCAAAAAGGGCGAGCTTCTGAATGCACAGCTTGTGGATGCAGGAAAAGGCGGCTTTGCAGCCCTTACTGGAAAGCTGGGTCTGACTGCGGTCATTGCAGACAGCCTTGATTTTGCAAATGCCACTATAGGAAAGAATTTTCAGGAGCCTAAACTTGTAGGTGCTGCCTTTGGTGCCGCATTGAACAAACCAGCAAAACCTGTAACAGGAGAACGCGGTGTCTATGCTTTTGAAGTGACTGCAATCATGCCGCAACAAGTGAAGGATGCGAAGGCTCAAAAAGACCGGATCAGCCAGAACCTTAAATCACAGGCGGCAAATTCCGCTATTGAAGCTTTAAAGGAAAAAGCTGATATACAGGATAACCGCTCAAAGTTCTTTTAATTTAACTCTTATCTCATATGGAATCAGAACCCACTCTTATAAACAGAGTTGAGGCCAGCGGAATAGTCTCTTTCGACCCGGCTGAGCTTTTTGATCAGGCAACGGTAATGTCCTTTGATCTTAAAGATAACCTCTATCAGGGTATGATCCTTCGTGAAAAGGATTATAGAGAATTTTTAAAAGGGCATAACTGGGCTCAGTATTCAGGTTGTCAGGTTGCCGTCTATTGTTCAGTGGACGCAATTTTACCTACCTGGGCCTATATGCTGGCAGGCTCATTTCTTCAGCCTTTTGCAAGGCGGATAGGTTTTGGAAGCCCCGATGAGTTATTGAAAATGAGCTATCATGATGCGCTTAAAGCCCTGGATCTTGAAAGGTTCAGGGATAAGCGTGTAGTAGTAAAAGGTTGTGGTACTATTCCCGTTCCTGATTCGGTATACCTTGAAGTTTCAGTACTCCTGAAACCTGTTGTTAAAAGTTTAATGTTCGGAGAGCCTTGTTCTACGGTTCCCGTTTTTAAGAATCCCTGATTATTTTCAGGGATTCTTTGTTGCCTGAATAATTATACTTTACCTTATATATTTATTCCTGATGCTCAGACTACAGGCGGCCTCTTTTTTGCTAAATGTTCATGCCTGAATGATTTGGGGTTTATATTTGAATATGAAGATATACAAGGCCTATTATTTTCTTTTTTCTTTCTCGGTGCTCATATTGCTTCAAACGACAGGCTATGCGCAGAAAGGCCCCCGTTTTTTAAAACCTATTTTCAAGGCAGGTGAGGCTTTACAATATTCTATTAAATATGGGATCTTTAAATGTGGCGAAGCAAACCTGAAGGTGATCAGCATAGATCAGAATTATAATGGCCGCTCCACTATTCACTTTAATGCTACCGGATCAACTTCAGGTACTTTTGACATCTTCTATAAGGTCAGGAACCGGTATGATTCTTTTATAGATACAAAGACCTTTCTTCCCTATTCATACCTTGAAAATATCCGCGAGAACAAGTATAAGCGCAATGGTGAAGCAACTTTTGATTATTCCAGAAAAGAGATAAGGTCTGCCAAAGGCAATGTTCCGATAAAACAGGATACAAGAGATATCCTTTCAGCATTTTACTTTGCCCGGTCCCTTGATCTTTCAGCAGTCCAGGAAGGAGAAACTATACGCATCAATTATTATCTAGAAGGAGAAGTGTCAACCCTTGAAATAATTTATGTAGGTAAAGAAGAAATAACGACCCCCCTGGGTACGTTCAACTGTCTTAAATTCAGCCCGTCATTAAAGGCTGGCAGAATTTTTCGTAAAGACAGCAAAATGTACCTATGGATCACGGATGATGCAGACAGGGTTCCTGTACGTGCTAAAGCTGAAATACTGGTAGGCACAATCATTATGGATCTTCGCGGTTATAGCGGCCTGAATACACCATTAAGCAGTGAATAAGGTGTTTTGAATGCTGATCATCCAAAAAAAATTTACCATGGATTGATTTTTTGTAACACTCCCTTGCTTTTGCCCGTATGATATAATGCACCGCTTTGTGCACTTAATAATTAACAGAACTATTTTGGAGCTTAAAATTGGAATTCTTGGGTTGGGCTATGTAGGGCTGCCACTCGCAGTAGAATTCAGTAAAAAATATCCGGTCACCGGTTTTGACATTGATCCTGCACGGATCCATTCCCTGAAAAATGGGTCAGATAAAACAGGAGAATTTTCAGCTTCTGCCTTAAAGGATGCCAATATTCTGTTCAGTGATCAGCCATCTGACCTGAAAGCCTGCAACATTTTTATAGTAACCGTTCCAACGCCGGTTGATATTTTTAAAAAGCCTGATCTGAGCAGTCTCCTTAAATGTTCTGCCATGATTGCCGGTCTTTTAAAGAAAGGGGATATTGTTATTTATGAGTCAACTGTGTATCCCGGATGTACTGAAGAAGATTGCCTTCCCGTACTTGAAAAAAGCGGATTGAAATACAATGTTGATTTTTTTATTGGGTATTCGCCCGAAAGAATAAATCCGGGTGATAAGATAAATACGCTGACTACCATCACCAAAGTAGTGAGTGGCAGTAATCTGGCTTCATCTCTGTGTATTCAGGCGCTTTACAATTCTATCATCACTGCCGGTACCCATCTTGCCCCTTCGATCAGGGTAGCTGAGGCTTCCAAGGTGATTGAGAATGCACAGCGTGATGTGAATATTTCTTTTATGAACGAACTGGCGCTCATCTTTGACCGCATGCAGATCGATACAGGTGATGTACTGGAAGCGGCAGGTACAAAATGGAACTTCCTCCCTTTCAAGCCGGGTTTGGTAGGCGGGCATTGTATCGGCGTGGATCCCTATTACCTGACCCATAAAGCAGAAAGCCTGGGGTATCTTCCTCAGGTGATCCTGTCAGGTCGCCGCATTAATGAAAACATGGGTACTTTTATCGCTTCTAAAGTGGTTAAAATGCTCATTCGCAAAGGGCAGCTTATCGAAGGTTCGAAAGCATTGGTACTGGGAATCACCTTTAAAGAAAATTGTTCTGATATTCGTAATTCACGGGTTATAGATATTTATAATGAGCTCCGTGAATTTGGTATGAAGGTTGATTTTTTTGACCCCCAGGCAAACCCCCGGGATGTTGAAGATGCTTATGGTATTAAGCTGCTTGAGCGGATTGAGCATCGGTATGAAGCAATCATTCTGGCTGTAAGTCACGATTATTTCGCAAATCTTGATATCAATGCCTTTAAATGTCCGATATCCGTGGTTTTTGATATCAAGTCTTTCTTTGCCCGTGACCTGGTTGATGCCAGGTTATAATTGAATTTAGGATAAAAAATTATGATCACTGTTCAGCATACATTGATATCAGATGATATCGCAGAAAAGAATTTCATTTGCAATCTAAGCAAATGCCAGGGAGCCTGTTGCGTGAAAGGTGAAGCCGGAGCCCCCCTGGAAAACAGGGAACGTGAAATTCTTCAGCAGATCTATCCTAAAATCAAATCTTTTCTGAACGAAAAGGGAATTGCGGCCATTGAAAAATCAGGCACCTGGGTGAAAGATGAAGATGGTGACTTTACCACCACCTGTGTAGATGGCGATAAAGAATGTGCATTTACCGTGTTCGATGCCGGGGTAGCTCATTGTGGAATCGAAAAGGCCTGGAAAGCCGGGGTGATTGATTTTCAGAAACCAGTTTCCTGCCATTTATATCCTATCCGCATTACCCAGTACCCTGAATTTGATATTCTTAATTATGACCGCTGGGA
>JAYWCR010000035.1:0-4990 GCA_043780395.1 Sphingobacteriales bacterium | reverse complement strand
TTTTTTGTATCCCGGTAAGTGGTATTCAGTTTTCATAAAATTGTTTTAGATCATTTGAAATAAATCTAACTTTTTTATGACACGTTTTATGCTACTCTTAAATTAATTTACAGGGAGGCTAACTATGAATTCAGTGCCTTTTCCGGGACTGCTTTTAAAGGATATCTGCCCTTCGTGGAGCTCAATAAAGTTTTTTGTGATGAACATACCCAGCCCTGTTCCCTCTATCTGCAAGGCATTGTCTGCCCTGAAGAATACCTGAAATATACTTGCTTGCTGGTCATATGGAATTCCTATTCCGAAATCTTTGATCTTTATATGGACCTGTTTTTTTTGTACTATCAGCTCAAGAACCGGTTGTTTTCTTCCTTTTGAGTATTTAAGTGAATTGGAAAGAAGATTATTTAATATATGCTTTAACAGAAGCGGGTCAGCCATAATTATACTGCTCTCTCTATTCATGATCAGGGACACAGAACGTTCATCATTCTGATAATGAACAAGGTTATTAATGATATTCTTTGAAAACTGGGAAAGATCCAGAACTTCTTTTTTACATGTCAACGTATCTGATTCTATTTTACCAACAGTTAAGACCTCGTCGATCAGCTCACTTAACCGGTCAACTTCGGTGAGAATATTGTTATGGTGTCTTATGGTATGATGCAACAGGCTATCAGGCCTTGTTAAATTTATCTGCAGCAGTTCAATACTTGAGCGAATGCATGCCAGAGGCGTTCTGAATTCATGAGAGGCAAGACTTATAAAATTTGATTTAAGCTGATTTAACTCCCGTTCTTTCTGTAGTGAGATCAGGATCTGTTCTTCTCCTTTTTTTAATTTATTTTTTTGCTCATTTATTGTTTCCACCAGCCTGCTAAGATCCTGATTTATGATTTCCTCTGTTTTTAAAAGATGAAGCAGGTCTACTGTAGGGTTATGATGAGGGAAGTCATTCATCATCAGATTTGTTTTTCTCAGCCCTTCAATCGAATTGAACCAGGGAGTACCTGTAAAAAACAATTTTTGATCACCTTCAATATAAGTGAATTGCCCTTTTATCAAGAGTGAAGAATCAGGCCCTGTACTGATTTTAAGCAAAACCAGTTGATTCACCAATTCATGAATCATAAGCTTATCTACATGATCCTCTACAGGGCGAATTAATTCAAAGCAGTCTGTAAAGAGCTTTTCAATGCAATATGGATTAAGTTTCTTCATAGAACTGCCACAGCCTTCAATCATGAACTCATTATTGATGAGAATATGAAAAGGGAACAGGCAATCAATGCTTTCCCTGCTGAGAACTAATGATTCTGATGTGCTTACCAACTTATTTTAAATATTTCATGATCGGAATTATAGTCACGGCTACAGACCAGCAAGATCTGAACTTTTGTCTCATACATTTTTCCCAACCCCATGATCAGGCCGTATACAAATTCCTGCAGTCCTTTCCGTTTGGAATAGTAATGTAAGTGAAGGCTGTTATTTTCCACGTCAGTAACCTTAAATTCCGGCGGTGTAAGCAGGGGGTATAATAGCAGAATGCGGTTATGAAAGGCAGGCAGGTTCAATAAAAATTCTTTCAGGTTGCTGCCGCCCGCTTCCATCAGGTGACCATATTTTTCCTGACCTGTTTTAATGATCCACCATTCACCGAAGGCGTGAAATACTTCTTCAATGGGCATCTTATTTACTTCACTTACAGCTTTTGCGAGTGCAAAGGTTATTTCATCATCATAAGGCTGGCTGTTTAAGAAGTAATCTATATCAATTTTACTTTTTTTTAGAACCAGTTGCCAGTTTTCTTCACCGAAATTTGTTTTTACGAGGCTTTCAATGGCATTGTTTACGATTCCGTACATAAATATTTATAACTGTTTAAGGTCAGAGAATTCATTCTTCTTCCTCAGGTCAGAGGAATGGTCAGAATGATCCTGAATAGTTTAAATCCTGTCAGATCAATTTCAAGGGTTCCAAGGTATTTCTCAACAATTGTCTGAATCAGAAAAAGACCAAGACCGCTACCCTGCTGGTTGCTCTGACTTCTGTTATGCTGTTTAAAGGGGCCGATTTCACTTTTTGTAAAATTTACCGGAGATGCGATGCTGTTACTGACGGTCAGGATCATCAGTTTTTCGGATTTATCTCTGTTGGTGTCAAGGACAATGTTCACACACCTTGGCGAGGAGAATTTAAACATATTATCTATTACCTCAAAAATGATGATCTCAAGGTCTTCCTGTAAGATCTGCACACTATTAAAATCATCATACCTGGTTTTAATAGCTCCCTTAAACCTGTAGTGGTCACATCGTTCAGAAACAATTCTTTCAAGAATTGATGTTATATCGGTAGAAGTATGCTCCTGTTCAGGAATTTCAGTGTAGTGTCTTAACCGAACCAGATCTATCAGGTTGTTGAGTGTTTTGTACAGGCGCTTGCCTGATGTATTGATCGCCTTGAGCGCTTTATTGAAAAATTCTGGTTGATTTGCATGTCCGGCGTTAAGAATGCCTGATAAGTTGATTATGCCATGAAGCGGTGTATTGCATTCATGTTTTGATAGCTGTATGAAGTCTTTTATTGAATCAATAACTTTTTCATGAACAACGGACTGCATGTTTTTAGAATGGATTAACCTGCTTTTAATAGAATTAACCAGTTCTGAAATTTTAAAAGGTTTAGTAATAAAATCTGCCGCTCCAAGATCCATGCCCTGCCTGAGGTCATACCGTTCTGCTTTTGCAGATAAAAATATAAATGGGATCAGCGAAAGGTGAGCTTCTCTATTCAGCTGTTCCTTTATTTGAAATCCATTAAAATAGGGTAGCATAATGTCACAAATGACCAGATCCGGTTTTTCAGCAATTGCTTTTTCTATCCCTTCCCTTCCATGACTGGCGGTGATGCATTCAAATCCATATACTTCAAGAAGTTCAGATGTATTCTCCCTTAGGATCTGTTCATCTTCTATTAAAAGTAATTTCGCCATCATTATTATGGACTGAAATTACTTATAGTAATTTGCTTTTAAATCAGTGTACCTGATTTTTTCTGCAAATATGTAGTTACCATAGATTGCAGGTGTTCAATTTCAAAAGGCTTGGTCAGATATCCATCTGCTCCGGCTTCTTTAGCCTGCAACTGTGTTCCAGGAAAGTTATTGGCAGTAATGATTATAACTGGAGTTTTATATTCAGGGTCGAGATTTTCTTCTAGTTCTCTGATGATCCTGGCCACTTCCAGCCCACTTATTCTCGGAAGCCCCAGATCCAGCAGAATCAGGTCGTAGGATTTTTCTTTAAACCTGTCGAGTCCTTGCTGGCCATCGCAGGCGAAATCTATCTGTAGTGTATCATTACAGAGAATCTCCTCATAAAGGATACAGTTAACTTCATCATCTTCGATAATAAGTAGGTGTTTCAAGTTCTGTAAGTTAATGCAAGGTTTTTGTTTTCTAATCTACCTGATTAAAATGAATCGTAACTAAATTAATATGCAACTATCTTATAATCATTATTAAAATAATAATTGTAAAGGTTAATTTATCTATGTTTTAATTTTACAAATTCAATAAACTGGATAGTTCTTTTTACTACTCAATTTTCAGTCCAATAATAGAACGACAAACTTTGAATTCTATCTTTTAACACGACATTTTTTATATGTTTATAATATTGATCTTGTATTGTCTCCTTAACTTTACCTGAAAAGTTTGTTGACGGTGAATCAAATCAAAATTTTTTCTGGTTGGAATAAACTGAAAACGGTAGTATGAATGATGAATATGTGCTGACAGTCGAGGCAAGTGCTCTTTTTAAACAGATACAGAAAGACAATGACTTCTACAGATCAATTATAGCCAACAGTCAAGAGTATCAATAACGATCTGTTGGTTCTGAACAATGAGCTCGAAGAGCGGGTAATTGCCCGAACGAGAGCCTTGATGGAGAGTGAAAGCCGGTTCAGGAAGATGATGGAAACTATTCCTCAGATTGCCTGGACAAATACCCTTGAAGGCCGGGTTACCTTTTACAACCAGCGGTGGTATGACTATACCGGTCTGAACCAGCAACAGGTAAATGTATAGGGCTGGAAAAAAATAGTACATCCAGACGATCTGAAATTAACCTTGACAAAGTTCCGCCAGATAAGAAAAAACTATAACGGAGGTGAGTTTGAGGCCCGGTTTAAAAATGCAGAAGGATTGTACCGCTGGCATCTGAACAGATTAATGCCAATAAATAACGGAGACATGGAGGACGAGCTTTTATGGGTGGGAACTGCTACCGATATTCATGAACTTAAATTATTACAGCAGCAGAAAGATGATTTTATCAGTATAGCCAGCCATGAGCTGAAAACACCTCTTACTGCGATGAAAATCTCCTTGCAGCTATTGGATGAAATGAAAGATACGCCTTAATTAATGTTGATATCTGCCTGTTATCAGGTACCCACATGATATTCATATATTATCAGCTAAAAACATGATAATTGCAAATTATCAGCTAAAAACATGATAATTTATTGATTGTCATTTGAAAGGCTATTATCTTAGCCCTAAAAAAGAAAGGTATCATGAAAACATCTTCCTGCACTGTACTCACAGGTGATATCATTAATTTCACAAAGCTGGATGAACAGCAAAGGCAAACTTTAATAGAGCATACAACGGCCCTGTTGGAATCATGGGTACCAAATGCGCAGAACGCGGCCGTATTCAGAGGCGACAGTTATCAGCTGATCCTTGACAATTTCGGCCAGGCGCTTCGGAGAAGTATTCAGCTGGTCTGTTGGTTTATAAAAAGTACGCCGGCAGGCAGCCGGGCAGGTTTGAGCACACGCGTATCAATAGGTTTGGGAGCTGTTGCATACAGGGGCAGATCGGTGCTGGATTCAGATGGTGAAGCCTTTCACCTGTCTGGAAGAAATTTTGATAATATGAGAGCAGGTGAACTGATTCGTATTAAAACTGCAGACG
>JAYWCR010000034.1:0-3208 GCA_043780395.1 Sphingobacteriales bacterium | reverse complement strand
GGCGAATGAAAGGCCTCAAATTTCTGGGAATTATATTTACGGGCCCGGTTACCTCTGAAAAGCTGGTAATCAAAATAAATACTTACTTCAGGAACCATGGCATGCTGATGGTTCTTGCTGGCTGCAATCTGTAAGGCAGTTATCAGATTCTCCTTGGCATCGGTACGGATCTCTCCGATAGGAAGCTGCGAACCGGTAAAGACAACCGGTTTTGCCAGGTTCTTAAGCAAAAAACTCATCATCGACGCAGTGAAAGCCATAGTGTCTGTTCCATGCAGTACGACAAAGCCGTCATGGTCATTGTAATGATCACGGATAAGCATGGCAAGGGAAAGCCATATTGCCGGATTCATATTGGATGAATCAATGATAGGGTCAAAAGAATGAATGGTCAGTTCATAGTTAAGCCGCTCCAGTTCAGGCACACGCTCGATGATCTGCGCAAAATGCAGGGGGCGCAAGACGCCTGATACACGGTCGCTCATCATACCGATAGTACCGCCCGTATAGATTATCATTATCTTACTCATCCTTGCAGGGTTTATTATCAGTCAATTATTAAATATCAAAAACCCTTTTTGAATTTTCCGTGGTAATTAAAGCAAGTTCCTCCAGACTGACCTTTTTTATATCGGCCAGCTTTTCTGCAATATAGAGCAGGTTAGCAGATTCATTTATCTTTCCTCTTCTGGGTACAGGACTCAGATAAGGGGCATCTGTTTCAAGTACGAGGTGTTCAAGGGGAATTTCTTCAAGTGTTGCAGCAAGCCCTGAATTTTTATAGGTGAGCACCCCGCCGACACCCAGCAGAAAACCTGCATCAATGACCTGCCGTGCCTGAGCAACCGTACCTCCGAAACAATGAAAGATACCTCTTAATGGAAGCTCTTTCAAATCGCCTATAAGCTCCATGAGCTCATCAAAGGCATTCCTGCAATGAAGTACAAGAGGAAGACCCATCTGATCAGCTTTACGGGCCTGAATGAGAAAGGCATGCTGCTGCTGTTTGAGGAAGCTGATATCGTGATAAAGATCAAGACCTACTTCGCCAATGGCGTAAACCTTATTTGTTTCAAGTGCTTTTTCAATGGCCTCAAGGTGCTCCATATAGGTAGCATCGACATGTACAGGATGCAGACCCAGCATAGGAAAACATTGGTGTGGGTATGCCCTTCCAAGTTCAAGCACCTCCTCTATGGTGAACCGGTCGATATTAGGAATAAAAAAGCGGGAGACATGATGATCTCCCGCTCTTTGTATCTGCATGTTTACCGGATATTCCATGTCACCTGAATTCAGATGGGTATGTGTATCGGTAAGAATCATTTTATTATTTTATTTTGAAGGCTTGGCGCTCATAGGTGCTGGCATCGAAGGGTGAGCTGGCATTGGTGGAGCAGGTTTTCCCTTTTTCACATCTACAAGTTCCACATTAAATACAAGTGTAGAATAGGCTGGTATTACCTGTCCTTTTTCTACATCACGGTAAGCTAGTCTTGAAGGAATAATGATGGTTGCTTTGGTACCTTTCTTGGCAGTCAGGAAAAAATCATCCCAGCCATCAATAACCTGATGCTCGCCAACAGGGTATTTAAAGGCTGCATATCCGCCCTGCATTTTACGCTGGATGTCAAACAGTTTATTCTGCTTGGCAATAGTAGTATCATTTGTATCGAATACCTTTCCGTTCAAGAGGCGACCTACATAATTTACTGAAACAGTATCTCCTTTTTGAGCGATCGGACCGGCTCCCTGAGTTTGTATCACATACATTACTCCTGACTTGGTGCTGTCGGGATGAAGATGATTGTCAGCCAGGTATTTCTTAATTGCAGGTAATTCTGCGCCTTTCAGTACGTTCTTCTCTACATCAGCTTTTGCTCTGTCTTTTTCCATTTCCTGCTGAAATGCTTTCTGATCCATTACTTTCACAATTTTCAGCACAAAGACCATATAGCTTTTTGGCTTGATAAAGGGTGGGCGCATGGCACCTTTTTTGGCATCAAAAATTGAATCAGAAGGAACTTTTACAGTTGCACTGTCACCTTCAGAAAGTAACTGGATCACATCCATCAGGTCGGCAATTGAACGGCTTTTCTGAACCATGAATTTTACCGGACGTTTAGCCTTGTAGGTACTGCTTAATACAGAGTCTTTATCAGTCTTTACAATAAATTGCATTTCAACATAATCGCCGATCTTCGCTTTTTTTGTATTGCCGTGTGTATGTATTTTATACAACACGCCATTTTTAGTTTGATCAAAACCCGCATTTGAACAGCCCATCAGGCCTATTACAAATAGCAGAACAACCGGAGCTGCTTTGAGATTTAAGAGAAAATTTTTAGTCATCAGTGTAAGTTTCTTGAAATGTTTTTTTATTTCGCTGCTAAATAACCAATAATTGACGGAATTCAGTCAAGCCATCCGTAAATTTTTTTACAGTCTCCTCCAAACCTACCTTTGATTCGCCACCAGAAGCATTCTTATGCCCGCCTCCGCCGAAGAGGTTACTGGCAAGAACATTACATGGAAAATCGCCTTTAGAACGGAAACTTAGCTTTACTGTATCTTTTCGCTCAATGACCAGAACAGCCAGTTTAATTCCTTTCAGGGAGAGCGCATAATTTACAATTCCTTCTGTATCACCGGGCTCGATGGTAAACTGCTGCAGTTCCTTATTTGAAATGGCAAAATAGGCCGTATTATATTCTTCCAGCAAAACCAGTTTTTCTTTCAGGCAGAAACCCAGGAAATGAAGCCTGCTCAGGCTGTACTGGTCATATACAAGGTCATGAATGGCTACATTGTCAGCACCAAGTTCAATCAGACTGGCAACGATCCGGTGAAGGGCCGGGGTGGTACGGGGAAATCTGAATGATCCCGTATCGGTCATAATGCCCGTGTACAGACAGGCGGCAGCATCCGCATCGAGATATGACAGGGCATCAAGCTCCACAGCAAGGCGGTAGATAAGTTCAGCAGTTGAACTGGCATCTGTATCCCAGTAGCGGTAATCATCAAAACCCTGCGGATCCAGGTGGTGATCTACCATAATCTTAAGGGCCGGAGACGCCTCCACTGCCAGGCCCAGTTCATTGATGCGTTTTAAATGATTGAAGTCAAGGCAGCAGATCAGGTCAGCCGCTCTTACAAGCTCCTGAGCTTCTGTTACAGAATCTGTGTAGATGAGAATATCTTCCCGGCC
>JAYWCR010000033.1:0-2740 GCA_043780395.1 Sphingobacteriales bacterium | reverse complement strand
TCTGTATTCCGTAAGTTAAGTGTAGAGGATAATATTCTGTCTATTCTTGAAATGACCGGAAAAACTAAATATGAGCAGCATGAGAAGCTGGAAACCCTGCTAACTGAATTCAGCCTTCATAAAGTGCGCCGCAACCGTGGCGATCTGCTCTCAGGCGGCGAGCGGCGGCGCACAGAGATTGCGCGCTGCCTTGCGGTTGATCCTCTTTTCATTCTCCTTGATGAACCTTTTGCAGGTGTAGACCCTATTGCTGTAGAAGAAATTCAGGGCATTGTTGCCCGGCTGATCACAAAAAATATTGGTATCTTAATTACGGATCATAATGTAGATGAAACCCTGTCAATTACCGACCGTGCATACCTGCTTTTTGAAGGGCGGATCCTGAAATCGGGAACTCCTGAAGAGTTGGCAAATGATGAAGAAGCCCGGCGCTTATACCTGGGTCAGAATTTCAAGTATAGAAAACGAAACTGATGATGTTTTTTTTAAAATCATAATCCATGGCCATAGTCAATTCTATCCTCTCCTGGATCATGCAGCAGCGAAGTTCACAGATCGAACTTTTCAAAAAACATCCCCATGATGTACAGAATGACTGGCTCCGCTATCTGCTTGATATGGGAAAGGATACTGAATGGGGCAGAAAATATGATTACCGAAGCATTCATACGGCCCGTGAATTCAGAGACCGTATACCTGTTCAGAATTACGAAAGTCTGCACCCTTCGATTAACCGCATGATGCAGGGTGAACAGAATATTCTCTGGCCCGGGGAAATCGGATGGTTTGCAAAATCATCAGGTACGACCAATGAAAAAAGCAAGTTCATCCCTGTAAGTGAAGAATCATTGACAGACTGCCATTTTAAAGGAGGCAAGGACCTACTGTCCATGTATTTCAGCAACAGGCCAAATTCCCAGTTCTTTACCGGCAAAGGGCTTGTTCTTGGAGGAAGCAGGCAGGTAAACCAGCTGAACCCTGATTCGTTCTATGGAGACCTGTCGGCAGTACTTATCGAAAACCTACCCTTCTGGGCCCAGTACCTGAAAGTTCCTCATCGCTCCATTGCCCTGATGAAGGAATGGGAAGAGAAGCTCGACCGCATGACCGAGGCAACCCTGACCATGAATATTACCAGCATTTCAGGAGTGCCTACCTGGACCCTGCTACTGATCAAGAAAATCCTGGCCCATACCGGCGCTTCCAACCTGCTGGAAGTATGGCCAAATCTGGAAGTATATTTTCACGGTGCTGTTTCCTTTACTCCCTATACGGAGCAGTTCCGCCAGCTAATCCCTTCTGCCTCCATGTATTATATGGAAACCTACAATGCCTCTGAAGGGTTTTTTGGCATCCAGGATCAGGAAAATTCAAATGAGCTTCTTCTGATGCTCGACTATGGCATCTATTATGAATTCATTGCCATGGAAGATCTGCAGGATGAATTTCCGCTGACAATTGGTCTTGAAGATGTCAAGCTCGGAAAGAATTATGCCCTTTTGATCAGTACGAATTCAGGTTTATGGAGGTATCAGATCGGAGATACCATTGTATTTACCTGCCTGGCTCCTTTCCGCATCCAGATCAGTGGCCGTACCAAGCATTATATCAATGCTTTTGGCGAAGAGCTGATGATAGACAATGCAGAAAAAGCACTTGTAGTAGCCTGCGCAGCCTCCAATGCGCTGATCCGTGATTATACAGCAGCACCAGTCTACTTTTCTAATAAATCAACTGGTTGCCATGAATGGCTGATAGAATTTGAAAAACAACCTGAAGATCTTGGTCATTTTACGGCCTTGCTCGACAGGGAATTACAAAGTCTGAATTCTGATTATGAAGCAAAACGGTATAAAGATATTGCCCTGAAAATGCCTATTGTGCATTCTGCCTTCCAGGGCACCTTTTACAACTGGCTTAAAAGTAAAAAGAAACTTGGCGGCCAGCATAAGGTACCGCGTCTTTCGAATACACGGCTTTATATGGATGAGATCATGTCTGTCAATCCTGAATGCCTGCAGGAAAGCACCATTTAAGCCAGCTATGAAGACACTGCGGCTTCCCGCCGGGTAGAGATCAATGAGGCCAGTACTGAGATCAGAATGATGGATAGAATAATGACCAGGGCATGGAAATTGGTAAATCCGATCTGTTCAAGCCAGTGAGCCCCCAGCATCTTCAGCCCGATAAAGGTGAGAAGAACAGCAAGGCCAACCTTCAGATACCTGAAGCGGTGAATAATATGGATCAGCAGAAAGAACAGGGAACGAAGGCCAAGAATTGCGAAGATGTTCGAGAAAAAAACAATATAAGGATCTTTTGTAATGGCAAAGATGGCCGGGATAGAGTCGACCGCAAAAATAAGGTCTGAAAATTCAACGACCATTAATACCAGCAGCAGGGGGGTGATAAAGAATTTCCCGTTCTCACGTTTAAAGAAATTGCCTCCGTCAAACCTTGGATATACCGAAAAGATGCGGGAGGCAAGTTTCACGACGGGGTGGTTTGCCTCATCAATCTCCTCTTCCTTGTTGCGGTTAATAAATAAAGCAATGCCTGTATAGACCAGAAAGCCACCGAACAGATACAGAATAAATGAGAACCTGATGATCAGTGCCGTTCCAAGAAAGATAAAGAGCCCCCGCATAAAAACAGCGCCCAGAATACCCCAGAAAAGCACCCGGTGATAATTTCGCGGATCCACCGAAAAAGCAGTAAAGATGAGCACGATGACAAATAT
>JAYWCR010000032.1:0-6185 GCA_043780395.1 Sphingobacteriales bacterium | reverse complement strand
TATGGAACTATGGTCAGCATTATTGAAGAGGCACTCTCAGGAATCAGGATCATCAAGTCATTCAATGCCGTAGGGTTTATAAAGACCAGGTTCAGCAATGAAAATAACCGTTTTGCTGGACTGAACAGGTCTATGGCCCGAAGGCAGCAGCTGGCCTCTCCGATCTCCGAATTTCTGGGTGTGGCGACGGTGATCGGAATTGTGCTTTATGGAGGCTATCTGATATTACTCCATAAAACTGCCATGACGGCTGATTCATTCATTGCCTATATCGCTATCTATTCACAGGTCATCTCGCCCATTAAATCGATCAGCGGCTCATTCAGTAATATCCATCAGGGACTTGCAGCCGGTGACCGGGTGCTGGGTCTGGTTGATTTTATTCCGCAGGTGGTAGATGCACCGGATGCAGTGAACCTGGATGGCTTTCATGAATCAATCGAATTTAGAAATGTATGCTTCAAGTATGGAGAGAAAGAGATTCTGAAGAACCTGAGCTTTAAGATCCTTAAGGGTGAAACAATCGCCCTTGTTGGACCATCAGGAGGGGGGAAGAGTACTATTTCAGATCTATTTTCACGCTTTTACGATATTCAGTCAGGAGCCATTCTGATTGACGGCATTGATCTGCGCCATGTACAGGTCGAAAGTTTCAGGGCTTTGATGGGGATCGTAAATCAGGAATCTATTCTGTTTAATGATACAATTTATAATAATATAGTGTTCGGCAGGGAAAATATCACTAAAGATCAGGTGACCAATGCCGCCAGAATTGCCAATGCCAATGAATTTATAATGAGCACAGGTGAGGGCTATGAAAGTATTATAGGAGACAGGGGAGTAAAACTTTCCGGAGGTCAGAAGCAGCGTCTGAGCATTGCCCGTGCAGTACTTATTAATCCGCCGATCCTGATCCTTGATGAGGCTACTTCAGCCCTGGATACAGAGTCAGAACGCCTTGTGCAGGATTCCCTGAACAACCTGATGCAGAACCGCACCTCTCTGGTTATTGCTCACCGGCTGAGCACCATTCAGAAAGCAGACCGGATCATCGTGCTGGACCATGGGGAGATCGTGGAAACTGGTTCTCATGCAGACCTTATGAGCATGGACGGCCTTTACAGGAAGCTTATTTCCATGCAGACCTTCCAGGAGATCTGAAGCACCATGTAATTTTACAAAGCCAGGCCTGTTAAAAAAAGAAACGCCCCTTACCGATAATACCAGTAAGGGGCGTTTCTTTTACTCTTTAAATGATCAGGCCAGCTTTCTTTTCACTTCAACCTGCTCGTAGCCTTCAATGATATCGTTCACCTGTATATCATTGAATTTATTAATGTTCAGACCACATTCGTAACCTGCATTCACTTCTTTCACATCGTCTTTAAAGCGCTTCAGTGATTCAAGCTCACCGGAATGGATCACCACCCCATCACGCACCAGGCGTACACGGGTATTACGGGTGATCTTACCATCCAGTACATAACAACCTGCGATGGTACCTACCTTAGAGATCTTAAAGGTTTCACGAACCTCTACATTACATACGATCTTCTCTTCAAATACTGGTGAAAGCATACCTTCCATAGCCAGCTTGATCTCGTTGATCGCATCGTAGATAATGCTGTAAAGGCGGATATCAATCTGCTCATGCTCTGCAAGTTTCCTTGCACTTAGCGACGGACGTACCTGGAAGCCAATAATGATGGCATCAGAGGCTGAAGCCAGTACAACGTCGGATTCAGAGATCTGACCAACCGACTTATGAAGAATATTAACCTGAATTTCAGGTGTTGAGAGTTTAAGCAGCGAATCGGCTAATGCTTCGATTGATCCGTCCACGTCACCCTTAACGATAATATTAAGTTCCTTGAAGTTACCAATGGCAAGTCTTCTGCCGATCTCATCCAGGGTAATATGTTTCTGGGTACGTATACCCTGCTCTCTCTGCAGCTGCAGACGTTTGTTGGCAATTTCACGGGCCTCTGTTTCAGTTTCCATGGCCATGAACTTATCACCTGCCTGAGGAGAACCCTGCATACCAAGTACAAGTACCGGTGTAGATGGGCCTGCTTCTGAAACTTTCTGCTGACGCTCGTTGAACATCGCCTTTACACGGCCGCTATAACAACCCGCAAGGATCGGATCACCTACACGAAGTGTTCCTGCCTGCACCATTACAGTGGTAACAATACCGCGTCCCTTGTCAAGAGCTGCCTCAATAACAGTTCCGACAGCACGTTTATTTGGATTGGCTTTCAGATCGAGTATTTCTGCTTCCAGCAATACTTTTTCTAAAAGCACATTTACATTTGTTCCTTTTTTGGCTGAGATCTCCTGAGTCTGGTATTTACCACCCCATTCTTCTACCAGAATATTCATTACTGATAATTGCTCACGAATCTTATCAGCATTGGCACCTGCTTTATCAATCTTGTTAAAGGCAAATACCATCGGTACACCTGCAGCTTTTGCATGGTTGATAGCTTCAGTTGTCTGAGGCATCACTCCATCGTCTGCTGCAATAACAATGATAACAATGTCTGTACTCTGGGCTCCACGGGCACGCATGGCCGTAAAGGCCTCGTGACCCGGCGTATCCAGAAAGGTGATCTTCTTTCCATTTTCAAGAGCAACTTCATAGGCACCGATATGCTGGGTGATTCCACCCGCTTCAGCACCAATTACATTTGCTTTCCGGATATAATCCAGTAAAGAGGTTTTACCATGATCGACGTGACCCATTACTGTAACAATAGGGGCACGGGGGATCAGATTTTCAGGAAGGTCTTCCTGCTCTTCAACCAGCACTTCATTATCAGCACTTACGAAATCGACCTGGAAACCAAACTCTTCAGCAACGATCGTTAATGTTTCTGCATCAAGGCGCTGATTTATAGATACAAACAGACCAAGGCTCATACAAGTTGAAATAACCTGGTTTACAGGAGCATCCATTAACTTGGCCAGTTCATTGGCTGTTACATATTCTGTTACTTTAAGGATTTTTGACTGCAATTCCTGTTCTGCCATGTCATCTTCTCTCGAAGATGCATTGTCATCACGTTTCTGGCGTCTGAGCTTTGCCCTCTGGGCAAACTTACCTGACTTTCCAGCTCCGCTAAGACGGGCAAGGGTAGCTTTGATCTGATCCTGTATTTCCTTTTCAGTAGGTTCTTCACGGCTTACTCTTGGACGGTCATCCTTTTTAAAGGGCGGACGTGTGGCCGGACGGTTAGGGTCCAGAGGTCTGCGCTCACCCGGAGGACCACCACCTGTACCGAGACCGGTACCAATATTGGTACGGGGAGGAGGAAGGTTGTCTTTCCGTTTTCTTTTGCGACGGGCCTGCTCCAGAGGACTTGCTGAGGATGCTACAGGTTGATTTTTACGGGCAACAGGCAACTCAATCTTACCAATAATACTTGGACCGGAGAGTTTCTGATAGTTCGTATTAATCCTTGTATCAACTTTCTCGTCTTCCTTTTTAGCTGGCTCAGCAGTGGTTCCGGTAACAGGAGCCGGGGCTGCCGGAGTTCCTGCAACAGGAGCCGGAGTTTCTGGCGTCACGGCAACAGGAGCAGCTGGAGCACTTACAGGAGGTACAGGTATCGATGCAGGAGCTGCTGCAACAGAGGCAACTACCGGTTTCACAACCGGAGTAACTGGCAGAGCAACCTTTTCAACAGGCGCTTCTACCGGCTTTTCAGCCGCTACAGGCGCTGGCCTTGGGGAAGCAACAGGTGGTACAGGGTTTGACGCCTGAGCAGGCCGCTGTTCCGTTTTTGCCACAGGAATTTCTTCCTTGTTTCTTTTATCAGGTCTGGTGCGTGGATTGAGTTGTGAAAGATCAATCTTACCTATGATTTTCAACTGTGGACTCTGATCAATACTCACAGGAGCAGGAACAGGTTCAGGAGTAGCAGCTACTTCCTTAATAATTTCTTTGGCTGGTTCTATCACCGGTTCGGCTTCAATAAGAACCTCCTTTTTAACTGGAGGTATTTCAACCGGAACTGGAATTGGTTCTGCAATTACAGGTTCTGGTACAATAGCTTTCGGTACAACCGGAGGTTCCGGTACTTCCGCTACTGGGACTGCAGGTTTTACCGCAGAAACATTTTTAATTAATATTTCGTCGCCTTCATCATCGTTAGACAAGCCTGCTTTAGCCGGCCGGTTCTCTTCCGCATGAATTTCTTCACGGCGGATTTTTCCGATTGCGATTTGTTTTGCCTCTTCCTTCGTGGTCTTATCACCCTGGAACTCTTTTAGCAATACCTCGTACATATCATCGGTGATCTTAGCCATAGGCTTGTTTTCTACCTGAAAACCCTTTTTGGCCAGATATTCCGTGACAGTAGCTGTTCCGATGTTTAATTCTTTAGCTACTTTAAGCAGACGTGTTGATTTGTCGGTATCTGACATTAAAATTTACCTTCTAATTTACCTTTTAAAATTTCATCAAAATGCAAATTTCGCAAATTTTGGTGAAACTACTTTATTAATTCATAGTCATTTTTCTAATTATTATCGCTTACTCAAATTCAGCCCTTAATATAGAAATGACTTCTTTTACTGTTACCTCTTCGAGATCAGTACGTTTAACCAGCTCATCAACGGTTAATGCCAGTACACTCTTTGCAGTGTCGAGACCTATTGCCTTTAATTCATCAATGATCCAGCTTTCAATTTCGTCTGAGAACTCTTCAAGATCCACGTCCTCATCATCCTGAGTACTTTCGCGGTAGACATCGATCTCATATCCGGTAAGTTTACCGGCGAGTTTGATATTATGACCTCCACGGCCAATGGCCAGAGAAACCTGATCGGGTTTGAGGAATACTGAAGCCTGCTTCTTTTCATCATCCAGTTTAATGGAATTGATCTTGGCTGGGCTTAAAGAACGCTGTATATATAACGAAAGGTTATTGGTGAAGTTTATGACATCAATATTTTCATTTTTCAACTCACGAACAATGCCATGAATTCTAGATCCTTTCATACCTACGCAGGCACCTACCGGATCGATTCGGTCATCGTACGATTCTACGGCAACTTTAGCGCGTTCGCCTGGTTCCCTGACAATTTTCTTGATAGTGATCAACCCGTCCATAATCTCAGGCACTTCCATTTCAAACAAACGCTGCAGAAAAATGGGAGCCGTTCTTGATATAATGATCTTCGGATTGTTGTTGATCATTTCAACCTTCAATACAACAGCCCTGACATTATCTCCTTTTTTGAAAAAGTCAGCAGGGATCTGCTCCGTTTTAGGTAAAATTAACTCGTTTCCTTCATCATCAATGATGAGTGTTTCTTTTTTCCATACCTGATACACTTCACCAGAGATGATCTCGCCCGTACGATCTTTATATTTTTTATAGATATCGTCTTTCTCAAGCTCAAGAATCTTTGACACAAGGGTTTGTCTTGCTGCCAGAATTGCCCGGCGGCCAAAACTGATCAGGGGCACAGCTTCAACAGCCTCATCACCGATTGCAAGTTCTGCATCCAGTAATTTAGCTTCTGAAAGAGGAATTTCGGTGAAATCGTCTTCAAGAAAATCATCGTCCATAACGACTCTTGTTCTCCAGATCTCCATATCACCGTTCTCAATATTGACAATCACGTCAAAATTCTCATCGGTGCCGTATTTCCTGCGAAGCATGCTTCTCAGCACATCTTCCATGACACTCATCAGTGTTGGACGGTCAATATTTTTTTCGTTCTTGAACTCCTGATAAGTTTCAATCAGATTGAAGTTATCCATCTTGATTTATTGTTTTAATAAGTAACGCTTAATCTTTTCCCTTGAAATCAATTACTATTTTTGCCTCTGCTATTTCAGAAAACAAAAAAGGGATCTCTTCAAGTATGGCTTTTTTTCCCTTTTCCTTTTTCGGAACTGATACCAGAATTCCAGTTTCATCAGAAGATATTAACACCCCTTCAATTTTATCCCCCCCCTGAAGTTTCACTGAAAACTTCCGGCCAATATGTTTTGGATACTGCCTTGAGAGTTTAAGTGGTGAATCAGCACCCGGGCTGCCTACTTCAAGTAAAAAGGCCCCTTCAATAAGATTATTTTCTTCTATGAAGTTACTCAATGCCCTGCTTAATTCAACACACCTCTTCACTTCTACAAGCTGATCCCCATCGAGTGTTACCAACACTTTTCCGGC
>JAYWCR010000031.1:0-4299 GCA_043780395.1 Sphingobacteriales bacterium | reverse complement strand
ATAGAACATGGCCCAGCGAACCGGCAGATCCGGGAGATTGCCGTCATCAGCCGTCCAGACCGGGCTTGATGCGAAGGCGTTCTGGGTTTCAAAAAGGTGATTCACCCCATAATTTGAATATGTTACCAGCAGGTGACCCTCTGCCGCCGGATCAACTGAGATCGAGGAGACCGAAGTCTCAGATGCATATGATGCTGAATTTGGGCTGAGTACTATTGAAGTTTGACCTGATGCCGCGTTTGCATTATTCACTACAACTACCGTCCCATTATTTAGCCCAAAATAAACCCGGTTGCTGGTGACAGGAGAGACGGTGACATGGGTTACTGAAGCACCTTTAAATGCAGGTACTGGCACTGATACTCCCGTTTTGACAGAAGCCAGCGCTACCTGAGACCAGCGTAAATAGGTTCCTGGTAGATTGCCAGAATAGAGTGTCTGGTATTTACTATCATAATCAGAGGGGTTTATGAAACTTCCATTCGTATTAATAAATACCTCATTAAAAGTAGTTCCCCCATCTACTGACACCCAGTGCTGGTTATACGTGTAGGAAGTGATCTGAATTTGCGGGTTTAACTGATCGATAAAGGTATCAGCCCCATCCCCGTCACTTGCAGCACTTGTAGCAGCAAGACCTGGCATAGTGAACTGCTGAGTACCATTATCCTGAGCACCGGCAAGAGCATAGTTGACATTAGTTGGATGCAGTGCAATTGAATAAAACTGCGTGACATTGTACCCATTATTCTGGGTGATGAACGAAGGGGTCGTGGTATTGATCGTTGAAGTATAACTTACTCCGCCATCAGTTCCAGTAATAGTACGGGACGAAGACCCCGGCGCATATACATAGCTGTGGTGATCTGCATGCAGATATAATGGATTAGTTTCATCATAATCCCAGTGCGTCAGTTGCTTCCAGGTCATGCCTCCATCGGCGGACTTCTGCATGTCAAGGCTGCCGGCAAGCAGCGTACTGGCATCATTCTGATCGACGGCAATCGCCAGGGCATACCAGCCCTGATCATTTGAAAAGCTTTCATCTGGTACAGTGGCAACGCTCCAGGTATTCGTAGTTCTGCTATAGCGCTGGATCGAAGTAACAGCATCCTGATTACTCTTGTTAAACAGCCCGTATACAGTACTGGCATCACTGGGAGCGCAGGCCAGTTTAATCCTCCACCAGTTAGTTGATGCTGTAGTAAGCACGCCAGTAGTATTGGGCGTTATATTTGTCCAGGTACCCGAATTCCCCTGTTGGGTACCGTTACCTGCGGCGGGAGAGATGAAAACCTCACCCGTAGAAAAATCACCTGTAGCTGCGTATATATCGCCGTTGGCTGCAAGTTCCAGGTCAGCTCCGTCTCCTCCGTCGCCAAAAACAGGAGCCCCCAGCACCTGACTGAAGGTATTTCCTCCATCTGATGACTTCTGGATACCGCTGTTTTCGGCGGCTATATATAAATTTCCCGACCTGTCGACCACCATGCTGTTGATATAGGAAAAAGAACTGGTACTGGGTAACTGCGCCCAGGTATTTCCGCCGTCTGCTGTTTTCCAGACACCCAGGCCACTTGTGTAGACACCGAATCCTTCACCTGTAGAGGCATATATTACCAGGGGATTTATCGGGTTCTGGATAATAAAACTGATCGCTATATTGCTAAAAAAGTCATTGACCTTAGTCCAGCTGACAGGTGTTGCTGTAATATCTTTTGTATACCAGATGCCGCCACCCACGCCACCGGCAAATACTTTCTTATATCCGTTTAACTGATCGCCCAGGTCAAACATTAATCCCCTGGTACGGCCCCCAACATTGGTCGGGCCACGCTCGTTCCATTTCAGGGTATTGATTACCGTAGGATTTGCGACTGGCTTATCAGCAGATTTGCCTGAAGGCGGGCTGGTTGATGAAGGCTGACTGTTCAGCAGCTGAGTTCTCAGCTTATTTGCAACAATTATGCGTTCTACCGGAACCTGATTCAGGCGGGGATCCTGCGTAAGTTTTATTTCCTGCTGGCTTCGGTTAAAAATATCTGAATCTCCTATTATGCTAGCATTTACTACAGTCATCTGAGAAAACCCCCTCAGCGATAGCAAAATGCAAAACAGAAAGAGTAATAAGGGTAGAATTTTAAATTTCATAGGCGGGGATGAAATAATTTAAAACAACAAGGGTAGTAAAAGAACAAATATATGTATTATGTTTGTTACATATAGTGTAATAATCTCATCGACACAATCTATCTCATTACATAAAATATCTATTTTCCTGATAACATGTAAGGAGCTACTTTTGTGTCACAAAAACCACTACATGAAATTTAAAGTTTACTTAACAGGTATGCTGCTCCTCTTTGCAGCTTCTACCTTTGCCCAGGAAAAACAACTTACTACCAACGGTGGTGCACCAATTGGCAGCAATCAGAATTCAGAAACGTTGGGTAATAATGGCCCGGTTGTGCTGGAAGACATACACCTGATCGAAAAACTAGCTTCATTTGACCGGGAGCGTATTCCTGAGCGTGTTGTACATGCAAGAGGTGCAGGTGCGTTCGGAGAATTCGTTTCTGCAGGCGATTTTTCTGCTTTTACCAAGGCTGATCTTTTTTCAGCGAAAGGAAAGACCACTCCGATCTTCACCCGTTTTTCAACAGTCATCAATGCAAAAGGTTCACCAGAGACCCTGCGTGATCCTCGCGGATTTGCTGTTAAGTTTTATACCCAGCAGGGAAATTATGATATCGTAGGAATTCACCTTCCGGTATTCTTTATCCGTGATGCCATGAAGTTCCCGGATATGGTTCACTCCTTAAAGCCATCTCCTATCACTAACCGTCAGGATCCAAACCGTTTCTTTGATTTCTTCTCCCATCAGCCAGAGTCAACCCAGATGCTGACCCGTCTGTATACAGACCTGGGTATTCCTGCTAACTACCGTCAGATGGATGGTTCAAGTGTGCACGCCTTCAAATGGATCAACGCTAAAGGTGAGATGGTTTACGTTAAGTATACCTGGAAATCACTGCAAGGTGTAAAGGGCCTGACCATGGAAGAAGCTGCAGCCATTCAGGCGCAGGATTTTAATAATGCAACTCACGATCTATATGATAATATCAAGAATGGTAATTTCCCAAGCTGGGAACTGTATGTACAGATCCTGAAGCCCTCGGAGTTTGCGAAACTTGATTTCAACCCGCTTGATGCTACCAAGGTATGGCCTGTGGCTAATGCTAAACTGATGCTGATCGGTAAATTTACCCTGAACAGATGGCCAGATAATTTTTTCGAATCTACTGAGCAGAGTGCTTTTTCACCTGGAACATTAGTCCCTGGTATTGAGCCATCAGAAGACAAGTTGCTGCAAGGCCGGTTGTTCTCTTACTTTGATGCCCAGCGTTACCGCATCGGTGCTAACTTTCAGGCGTTACCTGTAAATGCACCAAAGGTGGCAGTGAATTCACATAACCAGGATGGTGCATTATCGAATCGTGGAACCAAGTCTGATATCAACTATCAGCCATCGGTAAACCCAGAAGGTTTCACCGATAATAATAGCTACAATTATTCAACACAGACCTATGCCCAGCCCACTATCGTGCAGCATAAGATCGACAAGCCAAATGATTTCAAGCAGGCTGGTGATTTCTACCGCTCACTAACAGAAAGCGAGAAAGTAAATTTAGTAAAGAACCTGTGCGCCGATTTAGGTCAGGTAACTAACCGTACCGTTACCAGCCTGATGATCGGTCATTTTTATATGGCTGATTCAGATTTCGGCATTCGCATTGCAACTGCATTAAAGTACTCAAGAGAAGAGGTAGAAGCAGCTGTTAAAGCCAAATAATATTACAACCCAAAATCAATTAGTATTTACCGTAGGAAGGGGAGCTCAGGCTCTCCTTTTTGCGTTTTTGGGGATACCGATAGTTCAGTCTTATTTCGCCCGACGGCAATTAAGGAAGGCAGAAAGAAAAGGGGGGAAGCAAAAAAAGAGCCTGGTGCCGTAGCGAGCCAGACTCTCAGGTACTCAATTATAAAAGACTGAAACGGTAAGGCCGGCAGCCATAGTGTAGAGGCCGGCAGCCTGACTGCTTCCTACGTGTAATGTGCCGCCGACATTAATTGTCTGGGAGCCTCCAGTGAGAGTTCCTGTGGTAGTTGGGCTACTTGCATATGTATCGATGCTCATAGGTGAGCCGCTTCCCGTAATGGCAGTGGAGGCTGATGGTAAGGTAATGCCATAAGTATATTGGCCCTGGCCGGTGATTGCAAAAGCAGCAGCGGTTACGG
>JAYWCR010000030.1:0-4546 GCA_043780395.1 Sphingobacteriales bacterium | reverse complement strand
ACTTCCTGACTAAAAAGATTGCTGATATAGGAAAGCAGTTCTGTTGTATAGTTCTCATCGCCGTAATGTTCCGAATTGAAGATATGTGACAGGCTTTTTGCGCTGATCATAATTCTTACCATCCTTGGTTTAAAGCGCGAAAGATATTTTGCCAGTGTATGATGCCTTACAAAATTTGAAACCATGACAATCTGCCCCTCCGCATTGAGTTCATTGATCCTGTTCAGGATTGTAGTAAAGTCGGTTTTTTCATCCTCTGCAGTAAACGGCTTTTCCAGGGCCAGCTCTGTCAGAAAGATCATATGTTCATCATCTGTTTTCTCGAGTTTCTTGAACTGGGCGAGTGCTGCCTGGCTGATCGAATTTTCAGGAAGGCTTTTCTGCAGGAACCGGGTTCTCAGGATCAGCAGGTCTTTTTTGTAGAGGTAATCTTTGGCATGATAGATCTCTCCGCCTGCCGTAAAAATGGTCGCACTTGAATAGCCTTTGGCAATCAGGTAAAGGTTCAGAAGCTTATTATCCACATCCTTGAAATCAGGGCCTGAAACCTCTATCAGGTCGATTTCCACTGAGCCCGGCGATATATTGTCTACAAATGACTCAATCATGCGCCTATAATCATCGCGGTAAAAGAAAGCTCCATAGATCAGGTTTACGCCAAGCACGCCCAGTACACGCTGCTGGAGTCCTGCATCCATATCCAGCATGCGCACATGGAACATAATATGATTGGGCATGCTTCCCGGGCTTACCTGGAAACGGATCCCCAGCCAGGCATTGGGATCATTGTTTTTGGAATAATTTAAGGTTGAAACGGTATTTGCAAAGGCAAAAAATGTTTTATGCTGGTATTTAATATCACTCAGGCGTTCCGGCAAAAGACTGAACTCATGGTCAAGCATTTTAAGTACCCTTGATTTTGATACGTAGCGGCCATCAGGCTCAAACCCATAGATCGCATTGCTGAAGGCCATGTCATAGGCCGACATCGTTTTAGCGATCGTACCGGAGGCTGCTCCGGCAGTAAAGAAATTTCTGGCTACTTCCTGCCCTGCACCAATCTCTGCAAATGAACCATAAATATGCTCATCAAGGTTAATCCGTAATGCTTTTCGTTTAGTATCTAATGGTTCAAGAAGGGACATTCGAGGGGAATTTCGCCCTAAGTTAAGGATTGTAAGGCAGAAAATCTTTACTTTCGGGCTTGGACTATATAAGAGCCTATCGCAAATTCATTTACGGTTATAATTTCGGGCATGGGCTGCAAACCGCTTTTTGCATCATTCTACCTTCTCTTCTGGGCTTTTATCTCGACCGTTTTACATTCGGGATCCTGATCTCACTTGGTGCCCTCTGTGTAAGTGGTATTGATATTCCCGGGCCGCCAAGGCACCGCCGGAATGCGCTGCTCCTTGGTGCTGCCTGTGTACTGGTCTCGGCCCTTGCCATGAGTTTTTATTTTGTGAACGAATGGCTGGGTGACCTTGTGCTGATCGGGCTGGTCTTTGCCCTGAGCATGACAGCCGTCTACGGTAACAGAGTGACCAATATCGGGCTTGCCGGTATCTATGCCCTTGTACTGGTGACAGAAGGGAAATTGAGCCTGGAGGCCTACCTGACTCATGCGGGGCTATTTTTTTTGGGGGCTATCTGGTATTCTTTTATCAGCCTCATCACGTATAGTCTCAGACCTTACCAGCTCATCCAGCAGGCACTTTCAGACTGCATCTATAAGACTGCAGAATACTTACGCTTCAGGGCAGGCTTTTATGAACTCACCACCGATTTTGACCAGCAGTTCGATAAACTGATAAAAATCCAGTCTGAGGTTACCAGTGCCCAGGAAGTGGTCAGAAACCTGCTTCTCCAGCGCTGGAACATCAATCAGGAAAGTACCTCCAAAGGGCGGTCACTTCTGCTGATCCTGATAGATACCATTGATATTCTTGAACAGGTCATGGCCGCCCATATCGATACCCAGGAGCTTCACCGCATCTTTGATAGTAGCGCAATTATGAATGACTACAGAACACTGATCCTTGGCCTTGCTGCCGAGCTCGATGAAATTGCTGTATCTGTAGGCTCTGGCAGGCCCTCCCTGCCTAAAACGAATTTTAAACGTGAGCTCGAGCTGCTGCAGCAAAAGACATGGGCGCTGAGACCCTCTTTACTGAATGAACATACCCTTGGCGCATTTATCAACCTGCGCAATGTGCGTAAAAATATACTGCTCATTGCCGAGAAAACACGGAGACTCCATCGCTATACCCGGATGAATGGCGAAGGTGAGGTGCAATCTATCGAGCTCAGCAGATTTGTAGTCCATGAAGATCATTCATGGCAGAAGATGAAGAGTAATCTTGGGCCTCATTCCATGTATTTCAGGCATGCCGTCAGAGTGAGTGTCGCTGTTGCAGCAGCCCTTCTGATCGCTGAGATCTTCCATGTACAGCGTGCCTACTGGATCCTTTTTACTATTGTAGTGATCCTTAAGCCTGGCTTTAGCCTGAGCAAGACCCGCAATAACGATCGCCTGGTTGGAACCCTGTTCGGTGGAATTTTTACTGTGCTGATCCTGCTCTTCATTAAATCAAAGGCCGTACTGCTTGGCCTGCTTATACTCTGCATGGTCATCACCTATAGTTTTGTATCTATAAATTATGCCCTGAGTACTTTTACGACCACCTGTTTTGTGCTCATTTTTTTCAACCTGCTGAAGCCCGGCGACTTCAGCTTTCTGAAATTACGGCTTATAGATACGGGCATTGGCTCTGCGCTCTCCTTTATTTCAAGCTATTTTATCTTTCCAGTCTGGGAGTTCCAGCATATTGATTCCCTGCTTGTGAAGATGAATGAAGCCAATATTAATTATTATATCTCTGTGGCTAAAGGTTTTACAGAAGGTGAATTCGATGAGTTCACCTATAAAATGGCGCGTAAAGAGGTTTATATCAGCAGTGGAAACCTGTTTTCCGCCTTTCAGCGGATGCTTACAGAACCCAAAAGCAAACAGCAGCAGCTGGATCCGGTACACCAGTATACCGTGCTTTCTCATGAGCTTTCGTCCCATATTGCAAGCCTGGCCTCATATTATGGATTATACAAGGTAGATAGCCAGGCCGGCCTGTTCAATGAGATCATGCAGGCCTCACTTTCATCGCTGGCCGATGCAACCGGCTATCTTGAATTTGGCACAGGTGCCGTCCAGCAGCCCGACCTTCAGAAACAGCTTCCTGCCATCATTCAGCTCGAAAAAGACCTCGATCTGCTTTCACTGATCAGGGTGCTTGAAATAAGAGAAGGCCGTGAGATCTCTGAAGAAACAAGGCCGCTCACAGAATTGAAGCTTGTTTCAGACCAGTTCCGTTTCATTTACAAGCTTAGTGGTGATATTCGCAAGGTCTCGAGAAAGATTTCGTTTAAATAACCTATTTTTGACCCTTTGTAATTCGACGATAAAAAAGATGGCTAAAATTGGAATGACGAAATCATTTGATTCAGGTGATGGAAAATTAATTACCCTGGAAACCGGAAGACTGGCAACCCAGGCGCATGGTTCCGTGGTTGTCAAATGCGGTGATGCAATGTTGCTTGCAACGGTTGTATCCAGCAAAGACGCAAAACCAGGAATTGACTTCTTACCGCTTTCTGTTGACTATCAGGAGAAGTATGCCGGTGCAGGAAGATTTCCCGGAGGATTTTTAAGAAGAGAAGGTCGTTTATCTGACTATGAGGTGCTGATCTCAAGGCTTGTTGACCGTGCATTGCGGCCGATGTTCCCTGATGATTACCATGCTGACATTCAGGTAATGATCACCCTGATCTCCACAGATAAAGACGTAATGCCTGATGCCCTTGCGGGTCTGGCTGCATCTGCTGCGATCACGTTAAGTAATATCCCGTTCAACGGACCGATCTCTGAAGTCAGAGTGGGTCGCGTAGATGGAAAGTTTGTTATAAATCCAGGTGTCGAAGCGCTGAAAAGAGCCGACATGGATATGCTTGTAGCCGCTTCAGAACGCGATATTCTGATGATGGAAGGCGAGATGAAAGAATGTTCTGAGGCTGATATGATCGAGGCGATCAAAATTGCTCACGAGGCGATCCGCATTCAGATCCGTGCCCAGATCGAACTTGCCGAAATGGTGGGTATCAAACCAAAGCGTGAATATTCTCACGAAACGCATAACCTCGAGCTTAAAGAGCAGGTAAGGGCCGCCACCTATCAGCGTGCCTATGAAGTAGCGAAGGCTGGTTTTGGCAAAGACGAACGTTCTGATGCCTTTAAAGCAGTGATCAAAGACTTTATCCTGACCACTTTTGGCGAGAAGCCTGAAGATGAGAATCTGGTAGGTCTTGCCAAGAAATATTACCATGATGTTGAGAAAGAAGCTGTCCGTAACCTCGTTCTTGATGAAGGCAAGCGTCTTGACGGCCGTAAGGTGAATGAAATCCGTCCTATCTGGGCAGAAACCAATTACCTTCCTTCAGCACATGGATCTGCCATTTTTACCCGTGGTGAAACACAGTCATTGACTACGGTGAC
>JAYWCR010000029.1:0-14346 GCA_043780395.1 Sphingobacteriales bacterium | reverse complement strand
AAACCCATATCTCTTGAATAAGAAACATAGGAAGCAGTGGTACGGGTACGCAAGGTTCCAAGTCTGCTCCTGAGGTAGCTGAGTATGCTGTCCTTTCCTATGACCGGAAGACGTCCCTGGACAAATAAACGTGAGTTATTGTCCAGGTAATCCTTATATGCATTTTCTGTACTTCGGGTATTCAGGTAAGTAGCAAAGAGTTCATCCGTTGAGAACAGAATGTCTTTGCTGATAGCAATGACCCTGGGATAGATAGGTGGATTATCAGCTATACTTATCGAAGGAAAGGAAATAACTGGTTTAGGGCCGGCAGGTTTTGAATGGCTGATGCCCCCATCAAGGAATAATTTCCATGCCGGCTGATAGGCTTCCCTGAGCCAGATGGATACATACTCTCCATAGATGGTCGTATCATTGACAAGATAGGTGTAGGGCCCGGTAGTATATCCAAAATAGCCATCTTTGGAGATCTCTGCCCACGCAGGGGACCAGAGTACTGAACCTTTAAATTTGCTGGGTCCGCGCATATAGTCAGGTCCGTTGACAGGGTCTGGTTTAAAGAGCGTCGTATTCCAGCGCATGACATCCAGATAGCCCCGTTGCTGCCCCTCAGTGAGTACCCGGCGCTGAAAGTCTTTTTCTGCTTTAAGTAAACTTCCTATAAATTCATTGCCGTTTTTATTCTGTGCATGAAGCGGGTAAGACCCGGCTGCAAAGAACAACAGTATGATCAGGATCAGCTTTGGAGTGATGACGGTAAAACGGTACATAGAGTGCATTAAAATGAAAAGATCAGGCTGTTGGGCTTGCCTCACGGTAAAGAGTTTCCAGCACGGTCTGCCCAACGGCTTTCAATACCTTTTTATCAATATGAAGCATATTGTCACCCTGGGTATGCCAGTATTTATAGAAGCCGGTCTCATCATTCAGGTCAATAATATCAATGGCCGGAATATTTGCATCCTTATTTACATAAACATGGTCATCCACATCGTCCTGAGTAAGTTTATCATAAGAGAAGTATGTAGAAAAGCCGAGGTCATGGCCAATATCCCAGACCTTCTGCACTACCTGCGGCGCATATGTCATAGAGGGTTTATCCATCCTGAACACAGCATTCTGACCTCCAACCATGTCAAGGTTTATACAATAAAGAGGGGCATAATTTGCAACAGGCGGATGCTTTGCCCAGTATTGTGTGCCAAGGCACCATGTTCTTTCTGTAGGGTCGTTCTCGGCATCTCCATAATCTTCTACATCCCAGAGTACAAGGTCTACGCCAATGCCTGGGTTTTTAAGCTGTATGTCACGGGCTATTTCCATCAGTATGGCCACCCCGCTTCCGGCATCGTTGGCCGCATCGAAGGGTTTCTTATGGTTTGCTTCCAGGGGATCTTTGTCAGAAAAGGGCCTTGCATCCCAATGAGCTGAAAGCATGATCCTGCTTTTAAATTGCGGGCCTGTGGAGGCAATAATATTTTTCAGGTCAAATGATTTTCCATCATAGGTCTTTACCTCGCCTGACTGCACAAAAACGCTGGCTCCGGCATGTTTAAAAAAACTCACCAGATAGGCCGCGCAGGCTTCATGGGCTTTAGTTCCCGGAATGCGGGGGCCGAAGGCAACCTGCTTCTCCGTATATGAAAATGCTGAATCCTGATTAAAGACCGGGCTGCGCTGAAGGCTGTCATTTTTGGCTGACTGGGTCTGGTCATGCTGATTGCAGGCAGCGATCAGACAACAGCCTGCGAAGATCAAAATTCTGTTCATTTCTGTGTAAGGGTTTTAATGTATTCAGATCTTGGACCAGGTTGTTTCTTCGCGCGAATCTTTAAGCTGATAACCAGCCTCCAGCAAGCGGTTGCGGATTGAATCTGAAATGGTATAATCTTTATTTTGTTTGGCAATATCTCTGATATCGATCAGAATATCGAGTACTTTCTTCAGATCTTTATGATCTTCAGTTTCCAGGCGGATACCCAGAATATCGAACATAAAGCTCCTGAACAATTTTCGCAGGTCATCAAGCCCCTGGGTATCAAGCTGTGCATCATTGTTATACACAAGGTTAATGATCCGGGAAGCTTCAAAAAGTTCTGCAATCACAATAGGACTGTTAAAGTCATCATTCAGGGCTCCATAGCAGTTGTGGATAAGCTGGGGAATGTCAAAACTGTTCTTTAGCCCTGGCTTGATCTTTTCAAGAAGCAGGTAGGCGTTGATCAGCCGTTTAAGCCCTTTTTCCGAAGCTTCAAGTGCATCATTGGAGAAATCAAGCGTACTCCGGTAATGACCCTGTAAAATGAAAAAACGAATGGTCATCGGGCTGTATGATTTCTTTAACAGGGGATTCTTCCCACTGAAAAAATCACGGAGGGTAATGCTGTTTCCTAAAGATTTACCCATTTTCTGCCCATCGATCGTGATCATGTTGTTATGCATCCAATAGGTAGAAGGGCCATGGCCTGAACAGGCAGTAGACTGGGCGATCTCTGATTCATGATGCGGAAACAAAAGATCCATTCCGCCTCCATGAATGTCAAAGGCATTGCCCAGGTATTTTTCACTCATTGCAGTACACTCAAGATGCCAGCCAGGAAAACCCTCAGACCAGGGTGATTCCCAGCGCATGATATGCTCGGCAGAAGCTTTTTTCCAGAGGGCAAAATCAGCAGCATTCCTTTTTTCAGACTGGCCTTCAAGTTCTCTGCGAAGGTTACCGGCACCAGCGATCAGGTCATCAAGAATTCTGCCTGACAGTTCACCATATTTATAGAATTTACTGTATTTGAGTACGTCAAAGTAAACCGAGCCATTGGATTCATATGCATAACCTGCAGCAATAATCTTTTTAACAAGGCTGATCTGTTCGGGGATATGTGCAGACGCACGGGGCTCAATACTTGGCTTGAGCATATTCAGCCGGTCCATATCATGATGGTAAGCGTCCATATAAAACTGGACCACTTCCATAGGCTCCAGACTTTCAAGCCGGGCTTTCCTGCCGATCTTATCTTCGCCTTCATCTGCATCATTTACCAGATGGCCAACATCAGTGATATTTCTTACATAGCGAACTTTATAGCCAAGATGCTTGAGATATCTGAATACCAGATCAAATGAGATAGCCGACCGGGCATGACCCAGGTGTGCATCCCCGTAAACAGTAGGGCCGCATACATACATACCTACAAAAGGGGAATTCAGGGGAATGAAATTTTCTTTTTTACGGGAAAGTGAATTATACAGATAAACAGGATTCTCCATTGTGCAAAATTAAAAAATTAATGGTAAGAAAGGTCACTCAGTACCGGGTAGTGATCTGAGAGCTCTTTTTTTATAATGTGATAGTTCAGCACATTGAACACCGGTGAGCAGAGAATATAATCTATCTGGAAATTTGGAAAACTTCCATTATACGTGCGGGCAAATCCAGATCCTTTCTCTTCAAAGCAGTTTTTAAGATTTTTGGAAATGGTCTGTACAGCAAAGGATACCGGAGGATCGTTAAAATCACCGCAGACTGCCACCGGATAAGGGCTTTCAGCTATTCTGGCTGCTATCAGTTTAGCCTGGGCGCTGCGCAGAACAAATGCCCATTTAAGTTTCTGACCTATATGTTTTGATGATACAAGATCAGGATTGATCTGGGTCTTGATGCGGTCAAGGAACTTATAATCACTTGGGTCAAACCTGATCGACTGAAGTTGCAGGGAAAAAATGCGGAGCATCTTTCCGGGAAGCTGCACATCGGCCGAGAGCGCGCCGTTCACTGAGGTCGGATCAGGGCTAAGCGAAATAAACTTTCCATTAGAGAGGGGATATTTCGAGAAAATGGCAATTCCCATAGATTCTGACTGATTGCTGTCGGCCGCATGGCTAAAGAAATGATGGCTGTGAAGAATTTTGCAGATGCTGTCCCGGATTGCATAGGCTCCTTTTCTGCGCGAGAAATATTCCTGAATACAGATGATATCAGGGTTTCCACTTCGGATAAGTTCAAGCATCTCTGACTTGACCGAAGCAATAAGAGGCCCGTCAAATTTTCTGAAAAAATGTGCATTAAAGGTCATGAGCCTGATCGAATGGCCTCTGGTGCTGTCTGCAGGCTTCGACACCTCTGAAGTATCAGGCCGGCCCTGGAAAGACTTGCTTCTGAAAGAAACCGTTCTTTTCAGGTTCGGGTAACCCAGTATGATTGTGAGTAATGACAATCCAAACCACCATCTCCACTGAAAGATCCAGTAAAGAAAAAAGAAAACATTTACAAAAAGTATGACCGGGTAGGCAAGTCCGAAGAATGCGGGTGGCCAGAATACTGCAGGATCTATTTCCACAGCAAGGTAACTGATGATCAGGGAAAATACTGCAAGTATATTCAGGAGGATCATCACTTTACCCGCTAAGGATACAGGTCTTTTCCTCATCCCTTTTTAATCAATATCCTGACTCGCCTTGAATAGCTGCTGTTTTTCCTTTTCGCTGAGGCTGCTATAACCGAATTTTGAGATCTTGTCAAGTATATCATCTACGACCTGTTCATTTGATTTATCCTTGCTTTTATCCTTGCCTTTATCTTTGCCAACAGCATTATTAGGTGATCTGTATGCAACTTTCAGGGTTCCTTTAGGTTGTTTTGTAAAAAGTGTAATAAAAGGTGAGGCCCAGTCTGAACCGCGTTGTAACTGAATAATGTACAAAAATCCAAGTAAGGCACCGCCCAGATGTGCAAGCTGCCCACCAATATTTCCCTGGGGTATAAGAATAATGTCCAGAACAATATAGGCAATTGCAAGCCAGCGAAGCTTTATATTTCCAATAAACATCATTCCGATGGTATATTCGGGAAGCAATGTAGCAGTAGCTGTGATTATTGCCATCACGCTTGCTGAGGCACCGATCGTAGGCAGGGGTGTATGAAAGGCAGGAACAAGGTTGGACAGAGTTATAAAAAATACAGCTCCTGCCACACCTCCGGCAATGTAAACAAAGATGAATTTCCGGTATCCAAGATATTCTTCAAAGATCTGCCCTATCCAGTAAAGCCAGAGCATGTTGAAGAAAATGTGCAGCAGCTCAGTATGCACGAACATATAGCTGAAAATGGTCCAGGGCCTGGTAGCAAGGATCCGCAGTGACGAAGGAACTGCCAGCCACAAGGTCAGCTCATTAAAAAATCCACCAGGCGAGCGCGCAATAAACTCAACCAGTCTGAGCAGGTTAATGACCAGAAATACGACCACATTAAGGGCTATAAACTTATTTATAGAACTTCCTGGCTTAAAAATAAGCGTGCGAATATCGTTTCTTACCGAACTTTTCATTTATATAGACTTATTGCAACCGGGCTGATCGTCCTCCGCTCCAGATTTTTATTAATATGAATCCAAATAGTGCACCACCTATATGCGCAAAGTGAGCAACCGAATCACCGGAAAACTGACTGAGGCCTAAAAACAGTTCTATAAGTATATACACAGGAACCAGGTATTTTGCTTTGATTGCAATCGGAATAAAGAACATAAATAATTCTGCATCCGGAAAAAGCATCCCAAAACCCAGCAGAAGACCAAATATGGCTCCTGAGGCTCCTATTGTTGTACCGTAATATATTTCACTTACTTTCTTTAAAGCATTTGGCGCAAGCTCAATTCCCTCATGAAAAGTAAAGTAGCCTGTTAAAGAATGAAGTTCAATTGCCTGAACACCCATCTGTAAAGCCAGTGCCCCTATTCCTGTAAAAAGGTAGTAGTATAAAAATTTTTGCGAGCCCCATATATTTTCAAGAATCGGACCAAACATGTACAGCGCAAACATATTAAAAAGGATATGTGTGAATCCTCCATGCATAAACATATAGGTGAGGATCTGCCAGTAGTGAAATTTGGGAGAATCAAAATAATAGACGCCCAGAATACTGGTCAGCTCAATTCCTTTATTCTCTAAAACAAAGGTTGCAACGAAAAAAAGCACGTTAATGACAAGAAGATTCTTCACGACAACAGTCAATGAATTTCCTCCTGAAAACTGAAATCTGTTCATAGTTTAAGGTTAGAATTCCGTTAGATTTATTTTAACGGCGTATTAAATTTTTTGACAAGTTCATTTATGCTTAATGTAATAAATACAGATTTGCCTCCGGGAGAAACAGACGGCGTAGAGCAGGCAAATAATTTATCTATCAGCAGATTCATCTCTGAGGGCTCGAGTTTTTTGCCATTTTTTATAGAAGTACGCCTGGCAAGGGAGCGCGCTAGATTGTCTCTTTTTTCCAGTTTAAGGGTGGAGAGATTAAGCTTGTAACTTTCCAGCAGCTTTTCAAGAATCTGCGGTTCATTTCCATGGTCCAGGTCTGCAGGTACGCCCTCAATAATATAGGTATTCGGGCCGAATGCCCTGATATCGAAGCCAAGCTGTCTGATCTCCGGAAGAAGCTCTTCTAATAAGATCGAATCAGAAGCATTGAAGTGAATTGTCTGGGGAAATAACATCTGCTGACTAGCAAATCCAGTGCCGCTCAATGCTTCAAGGTATTCCTCATAAAGAATGCGCTCATGGGCGCACTCCTGATCAATGATCAGGAGTCCCGACTTAATTGAACTTACCAGATAGCGCTGGTGAAGCTGGAAGGGTCTTTTTTCTGCATCTATAGCTAGAGGAAGCGCCGATTCATCAGCAGGGCTTTCCTCAAATAACTGTGGTGGTGGGGTAGTTCCGGCTGCGATCGAATAGAGTTCCTGCCAGTTTGAGGGGATCCCTGCCTTTTTTTCCGTATCCGGAACTTTAAAAGGATTATAATCAGGATTGAACTGGATGGTAGGCTGTACTACAGGCCGGCCCCTGGTGAGCAAACCGATCTCTGCATAGCCGGTTTCTATAGTGAAGTCCAGGCTCGGGCTCAGGATGTACTGGCCCAGTGAACGTTTTATGGCCGCCCTGAGAATGGCATATAATACTTTTTCATCCTCAAACTTGACCTCTGTTTTACTCGGATGGATATTGATATCAATCTTTGCAGGGTCAATTTCAATAAACAGGGCATAAAAAGGAATGCTGTCGGCAGGTAATAGTTCCTGATAGGCATTCATGACAGCATGATGAAAATAAGGTTCGCGGATGAAGCGCCCGTTTATAAAAAAATACTGTTCGCCCCTGGTTTTCTTGGCTGAATCAGGGGTGCCAATAAAACCCTGTAACTTCATCAGGCCTGTCTCTTCCTCTACAGGAAGTAGCTTCTCTGCATATGAATTGCCAAAAAGATGGATGATCCGTTGCTTCAGATTTGCCTTTGGCAGATGTAATAATTCGGTATCATTATGGCTGAGAGAGAAAAAGACCTGTGAATGGGAGAGGCTCTGGCGCTGGAATTCTTCCAGAATATGCCTGAACTCCACAGCCGTGGACTTTAGAAAGTTTCTGCGGGCAGGAATGTTAAAGAACAGGTTCTTTACTGAAACAGAACTGCCTTCAGGGCAGCTTACCATTTCTACGTTACTGATCTCTCCGCCTTCAATAAGTACCTCAGTGCCGAGTTCAGCCCCTGCCTGCCTGGTTCTCAGGCATACCTGTGCAACTGCTGCAATAGAGGCGAGCGCTTCACCCCTGAATCCCATACTTCTTATTTTGAAAAGGTCAGTAGCATCAGTGATTTTGGAAGTAGCATGGCGCTCAAAACTCTTTATCGCATCGGCTTCAGTCATGCCACAACCTTTATCAATGACCTGAATTGAAGTTTTTCCACCTTCTCTGACGGCCACCACAATAGAATCAGCACCGGCATCCAATGCATTTTCAATCAGTTCCTTTACAGCAGAAGCAGGTCTCTGGACCACTTCGCCGGCTGCAATCTGATTGGCAACAAAATCCGGAAGCAGTTTTATAATATCAGACATCTTTATAGTTAAGGGTAAAGTTTAGTACGTAACCAATTTCTGCCAGAGGAGTATAAATAATTATACTCCATGACAGCATTTATTCAGTTTTTGATACGTTATTTGATAAGAAGTAAAATTACGGTTAAAATGTCTTTTAAAAATTCTTTACTTAAACAAGTTCATTCTTTTCCGGTGAAAGGAAAGTTTGCTGCTTTTTTATTCGTTCTTTCTATCCTTACAGTATGCTTTCCTCTTGAAAGCTTTTGCTTTTCTCATATTGCTTTTCGTATTCATGTTGCTGATACAGGTCTGCACCGTATCCAGCCGTCTTTAGATAATACCCAGCCTGCGCTCCCTTACCCTTATCAGCGTATTTCAGGGCTTGTAGCTGCTCAGCCCGGCGTTCAATGGGTTGATTCCATGATGCTGCATATGAGCATTCCTGAAAAGATCGGGCAATTATTCATGATCCCGGCGTTTTCAAGAAATGATGCCGGATACCGCAATGATCTGGGCGCAGAGATCGTCAGATATCATATTGGTGGGGTCATCTTTATGAGAGGCGGCCCCCAGAGACAGGTAGGGCTGGTAAACTACCTTCAGTCGGTTTCAAAGATTCCGCTCCTTGTTTCAATCGATGCCGAATGTGGCCTGGGTATGCGGCTTGACAGTGCCATGGTCTTCCCTCATGAAATGGCTCTGGGTGCCATCCGTGACAATAAACTTGTATACCTCATGGGCTACGAAATTGCCCGCCAATGCCGCCTGCTTGGTGTGCAGATGGATATGGCACCCGTAGTCGACGTCAATGATAATCCCTATAACCCTATTATAAATGAACGTTCGTTCGGGGAAAATAAACTAAGCGTGGCCGCAAAAGGCATTGCCTATATGCGGGGCCTGCAGGATGGGGGTATTCTGGCCGTTGCAAAGCATTTTCCAGGCCATGGAGATTCTTTCGAAGATTCTCATCTGAGCCTGCCAGTTATCAATAAAAATGCAGTTCAAATGGATTCTGTAGAGCTTTACCCTTTTAAGCGGTTAATTAACCAGGGGCTTTCAGGGATCATGACTGCCCATCTGAGTGTTCCTTCCCTTGATCCTACGCTGAACCTGGCATCGAGCCTGAGCAAGCCTATTGTTACCGGACTGCTTAAGATCAAGCTTGGTTTTACAGGCCTTGCCATTACAGATGCCATGAATATGGCAGGGGTAGCTGGTTTTTACCCGGCTGGAGACCGTGATGTCAGAGCCCTGATAGCCGGAAATGATATTCTACTGCTGGCAGAGAACGTACCTCTTGCTTTTCAGAGTATCCAGCATGCGATTGAAAGCGGTCAGATCAGCAAGGCTGAGATCGATGCCAAAGTGCGCAAGATACTGATGGCCAAATATCTGACAGGTCAGCGGGGTAAAAGAAGCCCTCTGCCTGCAAGCGGTATCGTTTCCAGGATGAACAGTTCAAGTGCAAAATATTTAAACAGGCAGCTGGTACAGGCCTCTCTGACCGTTCTGGGAAATGCAGAGAAGATTCTGCCCCTGCGTGATCTTCAGGATTATAAAATTGCTGAGGTAAGTATTGGCGAACTTAACGGAAATATTTTTCAGAAAATGCTGAACAGGTATGCCCCTGTACCTGTGTTCAGCACCTGGAAAGATGAGGCCGACAGTGATTATGTACGTATTGAAGATTCGCTGAAGCAGTTCAATACTGTCATCATCGGACTTCATAATCTTGAAAAAACTGACAGGGATAATTATGGGGTCAGGGAAAGTACCCGTGAATTTATCTCCCGGCTGCAAAGGCATAAAAACGTGATTCTGGTTGTATTTGGCAACCCCTATCTGCTGGCTAATTTTACCGGTTTAAAAAATGTAATTGTTGCCTATGATGACAGCCCTGATGCCCAGAGCCTGAGTGCCCAGCTTATCTTCGGGGCTATAGGTGCAGATGGGCGTTTACCCGTCACTGCAAGCACCCAGTTCAAGATGGGTCAGGGTGTAATTACCCTGCCTTCCGGAAGGATCAGCTATACCATGCCTGAGGAGCTGAACATCAATACCAATGCCCTGAGAAAAGTAGATTCAATCGCAACTGATGGGATTGTGCGCAAGGCCTATCCCGGATGCGTGGTCATGGCCTTGAAAGGAGGAAAGGTTTTCTATGCAAAAGCCTTTGGAACCCATACCTATCTTGACCGCAGCCCGGTAAAGCTGGATGATCTTTTTGATCTTGCCTCTGTAACAAAGATCTCCTCAACTGTACTTGCTACGATGAAACTCTATGATCAGGGGCTGCTTGATCTTAAAAAACCCCTCTCACAGTATTTGCCCGATGTAGCGGGAACAAATAAGAAAGACATTATTCTGCTTGACCTGCTCACTCACCAGGCGGGTCTTGTGCCATTCATTCCGTTCTACCTGCAGGCCATGAAAGAGCCAGGAGTTTTCAGTACGGATTCATCTGCTGCCTATCCGGTGCGGGTAGCTGAAAATATGTACCAGCGGGCCGACTATTTCAGCCAGGTTATCTGGAAAGAAGTATTGGCCAGCCCCCTGAAGACGCCAGGTAAATATATTTACAGTGACCTGAGTATGTATTTCATGAGGGCTGTGGTAGAAAAGGTCAGTCATGACAAGCTCGATAATTTTGTGATGAAAAGCTTTTATGAGCCTATGGGTCTGACCACGATGGGCTTCAACCCCCGCAACCGGATTGCCCTGAACCGCATAATGCCTACAGAAAATGATAAGACCTGGAGAAAGCAATTGTTAACCGGCGATGTGCATGATCAGGGTGCAGCCATGCAGGGAGGCGTTGCAGGTCATGCAGGGCTTTTCAGCGATGCGGCTGATCTGGCTGTGCTTGGGCAGATGCTATTACAGAAAGGGTATTACGCTGGTCGTCAGTATATTAAATCATCTACTGTGGAGCTCTTCAATACAAGACCTTATCCCCTGACAAGCAGGCGCGGGATAGGATTTGACAAGCCCCTGAAAGATCCGGCTGAATACCCTGGCACCGCCTATGCGTCCCAGCAGACCTTTGGCCATACAGGTTTCACCGGAACCTGTATCTGGGTTGACCCTGCAGCAGACCTGGTTTATGTTTTTCTTTCAAACAGGGTTTGTCCGAATGGTGAAAACACTGAACTGTCGGCCCTTAAGATCAGAGCCAAAATTCAGAATGCCTTTTATGAAGCTATTGCAAAGCCCTGAATTTTACCGGGGCAATGTATTTATCACCGAAAAAGTGTACAGAGTTTCGACAGCTATCTGGCGGCAACGCACTTTATACACCTCGTCTTGTTCAGGTTTTCCATCAGCCTCTTTTGGGTCTTCGTATGGAACAGAGATCCTCAGGCTGGCACCAGGCACATTGGGACAATTCCTGACTGCATCTGAACAGGTAAGGATGGCAGCAAAATCAGTTGCAGGAACTGTGGGGTCACTGAATACTTTAGAGAATGCCATAAACGAAGCCGAGGTTGCTGAAACTCTTGATTCGTATACAGGATTTACTGTACCCGATACTTTAAGAATGCTGAAGCCCTGATTTCTTAAGGCCAGTATGGAATGGGGCCCAAAGGCTGTGACTACCAGGCCGCCGGAAAAAGCATGTACTCCTTTTATTCCGTAATATTCAGAGGCTGCCACTGCCCAGAACTGACTCATAAAACTAAGGCCTGAATTATGGGTGCATATATAAACCAGGTTTACTTTATTTTCAGTTCCTAGTTGTTGCCTTATATACAGGGCTATCTTCTTCAGCTCTTCTTTGCGGGTTTCAGGAATTGACGAAAACTCCTTTTGAGCCTGGATTATCTGGGCAGTTAATGCCGGGTAAAGTGGAGCAGGTGCTGGTTCATTGAATGAGCTGAGTGTAAAAACACTCATTATAAAAAGAAGTAAAAAGGCAGATCTTAGCATGGTAAAAATTTTAGAGTGCAAAAGTAAGCATTTCATTCACAATCATCGCAGTCAGATGAAATGAAGGTAGTTCAAGCCATTAGGAATAAAAGATTGCTTCATTACCTTTACTGCGTCAGAATATTAATTTAGAGCATACAGGAATGAAAATAGGCATTGTTTGTTACCCTACATTCGGGGGTAGCGGGGTCGTTGCAACAGAACTTGGAAAAGCACTTGCCGACCACGGCCATCAGGTTCATTTTATTACTTATAGCCAGCCTGCGCGTCTTGACTTTTTCTCAGAAAATCTGTTCTATCATGAAGTAAGTGTCTCCAAGTATCCACTCTTCGATTATCCACCCTACGAACTTGCTCTTTCCAGCAAGCTGGTCGATGTGGTCATGTATGAGAAACTGGATATACTGCACGTTCATTATGCAATTCCACATGCTTCTGCTGCCTATATGGCCAAGCAGATTCTGGCCAGCCAGGGCATTCATATTCCGGTTATTACCACGCTCCATGGAACGGATATTACCCTTGTCGGTAAAGACGCCACCTATAAGCCGGTAGTTACTTTTTCAATCAATCAATCGGATGGGGTGACAGCTGTCTCCGAGCAATTGCGCCAGGAAACTTGTACCTATTTCAAGGTGAATAAGGACATTAAGGTGATCCATAACTTTGTTGACCTCCGGCGTTTCAGCTTTAATCCCAAAGACCATTTTAAAAAAGCAATTGCTCCCAATGGGGAAAAAATTGTTGTTCATACCTCCAATTTCAGAGAAGTAAAACGCATTCCTGATGTGATACGGGTCTTTCATAAGATCCTGCAGTCAGTACCTGCTAAATTATTGCTGATCGGTGATGGGCCGGAACGCAGCCCTGCCGAGGCGCTCTGCCGCGAGCTCAATATAATAGAAGATGTACGGTTTCTGGGTAAACAGGATGCAGTGGAAGAGATCCTTTCAATCGGCGATCTGTTTCTGATGCCTTCTGAGAATGAAAGTTTTGGACTTGCAGCCCTTGAAGCTATGGCCTGTTGCCTGCCTACGATCACTTCCAATGCGGGTGGTATCCCTGAAATTGTTCAGGAGGGGATCACTGGCTTTATGAGTCCGGTGGGTGATATAGAGGCAATGGCTGCAAATGCTGTATACATTCTTGAAGACGCACAAAGGTTGAAGACCTTTAAACAGAATGCCCTGAAAAGAGCAAATGATTTTGATATCGGTTATATCGTGCCTATTTACGAAGCCTTCTATGAAGAAATTATTGAAAAATCAAAAGGCAGCCTCAAACAAAACTGATCTGTTCAAGGCTGCCTTAAGCATATAATTGCAATCTTTTATTTTGTAAAATGCTTGAGTGAAATAATTTCTTTAGCACTCAGGTTTCTCCAGCGTCCGCGGGTGAGGTCTTTCTTGGTAAGACCTGCATAGATAACACGGTCAAGTTTGATGACCTCATAACCGAAACTTTCAAAAATCCTGCGTACAATACGGTTTTTACCGCTATGGATCCGGATTCCTACTTCTTTCTTGGACATCCCGTCTACATAAGCAAGTTCGTCGACAGAAATAGGACCATCTTCAAGTTCAACGCCTTCAGTGATCTTGTCGAAATCTACCTTGGTTAATGCCTTGTCAAGGGTTGCATGGTAGAGCTTGTTTATATTGCTGCTGGGATGGCTTAACTTTTCTGCCAGTGCACCATCATTGGTAAAGAGCAACAGACCGGTCGTATTTCTGTCCAGCCTGCCTACCGGATAGATCCGGTGGGGCGTAGCGCCGTTCAGGAGTTCCATCACGGTATGACGTTCCTGGGGGTCGTCGGTGGTAGTAATATAATCCTTGGGTTTATTCATGAGAATGTACACATTCTCTTCAGCCTTCAGAATAGTATCATGGAACTGTACCTTGTCACCTGGCTGAACGATATAGCCCATTTCAGTGATTTCCTGGCCATTTACCCTGATCTCACCGTTTGAGATCATCTCATCGGCCTTTCTGCGGGCGCATAAACCAGAATTGGCAATATATTTATTTAAACGAACGCCCGCAGCAGGTTTTATCACCCCTTTATTATAGCGCTCTCCTGCCTGCTCTACTTTTGTATTTCTTACCGGTTTGACAGCTTTGTCAAAAGGGCGGCCTCTGGTCAGTGATCCTTTCGTAACGGATCTTGCAGCTGTTTCGTTCTCACCGAAATCTGCAGCAAGCCTGCGGGCAGGCCTGGCATCAGCTTTTCCAGCAAAGGCCGGTTTACCTGTACCCGTTTCCCTGGGCTTTGAGCTGGCTTCATCGTTCCTGTCTCTGAAAGAAGTTCTCTCAAATTTAGGCTTGTCAGATTCACGTTCTCTTAAGGCGGGTCTGGACCTGGTCTCATCGTTCCGCTCCCGGATGTTCTGCTTTCCGGTGCGGGACTTATCAGATTCTCTGAAACCTGGTTTTGACCGGGTATCTTCATTTCGTTCGCGTTCTCTTTCCTTAAAACCTGGTTTGGTGCCTGCCGCAGCATTTCGCTCGCGTGGCCCTGGTTTTGCTCCTGAACGGGGCCT
>JAYWCR010000028.1:0-8040 GCA_043780395.1 Sphingobacteriales bacterium | reverse complement strand
TGCTCTCAAAAAATGTGAGGGCAGACTTTTTACAGGCCCATCTTGTCACTGTTCCTGCCGGAGTTTACCGCAAACCTGTGTCTACCAGTGCAAAAGAAGTGGTATATGTAGTCAGCGGAGCTGCCGAGTATGCATTCAATGAAGATGTCTGTGCCCTTGAAGAAGGGGATACCCTGTATTTTGATGGCTCTGTTCCGCATTCAGTACAAAATAGGGGAGCGGTAAATGCTGTGTTATTCAAGGTATATCTCACTGAATCAGGCGACCTTGCAAGCTGATCCTCCAGCAGGCTTACAGAGTAAGATAAGTTCACAATTTCTTAACAGTTTGTTTCTTCTAAGGAAACAAACAGGCGGTATTTTTAGATTTTTACCTTGAATGAACTTTTGTTAACGCAGCTGGATAAATGATACACCATAGAACACATTGGGACCTGATTATTGTTGGCGCAGGCGCTCTTGGAACATTTCATGCATTGTTCGCCCTGAAAAAAGGGTTGAATGTACTTCTCCTTGAAAAGGATCTCCGGCCCCAGGAGGCTACTGTTCGCAATTTCGGGCAGGTCATTCCCTCTGGTATGACCGAAGGGGAGTGGTTTGAGTATGGAAGGGTAAGCCTTGAAACCTATCTGTCTATTCAGAACGAGTTTGATATTTCTGTACGTAGGAATGGTTCCACCTATCTGGCCTCAAGCCCCGGAGAGATGGAAGTTCTTGCTGAAAAATCAGCCCTTTATGAACCTGCAGGCTATACATCTGCGCTGCTTACAGCAAAAGAATGTCTTGAAAAATTCCCTGCCCTTCGTGCATCCTATTGTATAGGGGGGCTTCATTTTCCACAGGAGATCTCCCTGGAACCAGGGCTCATGATCCACCGGCTCCATGAATACCTGATCGCCAAATATGACCTTGATTACCGCCCCTCAACGCCTGTAAAGGAATGTAGTATAGTGGATGGCCAGGCACAGGTTGTGGATACGCTGGGTGTAAAGTACCGCGGGTCCAGGGTGCTGATCTGCAACGGCCGTGATTTCAAGTTTCTGATGCCTGAAATATTTATAAAAAGTGACCTGGAACTGGTAAAGCTGCAGATGATGTGCACCTATCCCCTTCCTGAGGTAAAATTACCAGGCTCCCTGCTCTCAGGGCTCTCATTGCGCAGGTATGGAGCTTTTAAAAGCTGTGATGCCTATTCAAGACTTGAAAAGCATGCAAATGCTGAACAGCTTGATGCATGGGGAGTTCATATTCTTTTTAAGCAGGCATTGGATGGATCAATTATTATCGGTGATTCCCATGAATATGCAGATGTCTCCACTTCTGATACCCTTGATTTTGGGAATGAGGATCTGCTGAATGAGATCATTCTTACTGAAGCAAAAAGAATCCTGGATCTTCCTTCCTGGAAGATCAGAAGAACCTGGAACGGCTATTATTCCCAGTCAAAAAGTGCTGAAGTATATCAGCATCATTCAGACCAGAAAATTCATATTGTCACGGGCATCGGGGGTAAAGGCATGACCACTTCCTGCGGATTTGCTGAAAAGAATATCCGGGAGCTATTCTCATGACATAAAAAAAGAGCCGGAAATAATAGCTCCGGCTCTTTTTTTAAGAAATCGTTTTAATTTTCCAGTGCTTATACAGCAAGAGCTGCTTTTGCAGCCAATGCATGTCCGTATTCCTGCACAGCAAGATAGCGCTCTGCATCAATTGCTGCCATGCAACCGCTTCCTGCAGCAGTAATGGCCTGGCGGTAGTTCTTGTCCTGGGCGTCACCGCTGGCAAAGACGCCTTCTATATTGGTCAGGGTAGAGCCGGGTTTGGTGATTATATACCCTGTTTCATCCATTTCAAGAAAGTCTTTAAAGATTTCGGTATTGGGTTTATGCCCGATGGCTACAAAAAAGCCGGTAATGTCAAGTGTTTTAAGTTCTGCAGATACCGTATTACGTACTATAACCCCTTCAACAACATGTCCGTTGCCTATGATTTCCTGGGTTTCATAATTATAGAGCATCTCGATGTTCGGAGTGGCCAGTACGCGGTCCTGCATGATCTTTGATGCCCTGAAGGTATCTTTCCGGATGATCATATATACCTTGCGGCAGAGCTTGGCCAGGTAGGTTGCTTCTTCAGCAGCAGTATCTCCTGCACCTACAATGGCTACATCCTGACCCTTAAAAAAGAATCCATCACATACTGCACAGGCTGAAACCCCGAATCCGTTGTATTTTTGCTCGGAAGGAATACCCAGCCATTTTGCAGAAGCTCCTGTGGAGATGATCACCGTATCGGCCAGAATAGTTTTTGTTTCATCAATGACCACCCGGTGTGGGTGGGATGAAAAATCAACAGATGAGGCATAACCAAAACGCATATCCGTTCCGAAACGCTCAGCCTGAAGCTTGAAATCGGCCATCATTTCAGGCCCGAGGGTTCCCTGAGGATAACCGGGGAAGTTCTCAACATCTGTTGTCAGCGTAAGCTGGCCACCTTCCTGGATTCCGGTATACAAAACCGGATGCAAATCTGCCCGGGCTGCATAAATGGCAGCTGTATAGCCAGCCGGACCTGAACCAATGATCAGACATTTAACATGTTCTGGTTCCATAGTAAGTGTTGATTTCGTCATTTTCTAGAATTAAATAAAAGTATTGGCCATTTCAGCATTGCCTTGCCTTCAGGCATTGCATCCTGCAAAATTAATGAATAGAATCAGCTTATCCAGCAGCATTCGTAGCCTTTCCTGTGTCAAAAAGTATTCCCTTTCAGTTATTCAGGCCTGTTCAGGCGGTTAAAGGCCGGCTTGTCATGTTTGGCTGCTTTATAATGACATTCAGGCTGAAATTATCTTGTGCTGCCTTCCATATGATTCCACCTGTTTTATGTTTAATTTCCCAGCAGTTTAATTTTGCTTTAAATACCTGATTTTCTTCATGGATCGTATTACTCCGGGATTTTCTATACTTACGTTTTTTATCTGCCTGTTGGTTGTATCCGGGCTTCATGCCCAGCAGCCGGCCAGTCAGGTAAGCCAGTCTTTTTTGAGGAGCTGGAAATTCAGAAAAGTCACTGATTCAAAGACTAAAAATCAGGCATGGCTCCCTGCCCATGTTCCCGGAACTGTATTTTCTGATCTTCTGGCGTCGAAACTCATCAGTGATCCGTTTTCTCCATCAGGTACTGAAAAGGTTCAATGGGTAGAAAAGGCTGACTGGGAATATAAATGCACTTTCAGGGCAGATAAAAAACTGCTCGGCGCTGCCCATATTAATTTAGATCTGGCCGGCCTGGATACCTATGCCAGAGTATATCTGAACGATAGCCTGATATTGCGGGCAAATGATATGTTCATAGCTTGGGATATACCGGTAAAGCAGTTTTTAAAAGCTGGCGAGAATACCCTCAGAATCTATTTTGAATCATCAGACAAAAAGGCCCTGACAGAATTTCAACTATTGCCTTATATACTTCCAGCCAATGACGACCGTTCGGCAAAGAAGCTGAGCATGTTTACCCGCAAAGCGGCTTTTCACTATGGTGGTGATGGCACCCCCAGACTGGTGGGTTGCGGAATTACCAGGGCTGTGAGTCTTCAAAGCTGGGGCGATGCCCGCATCAGGTCAGTGCATTATATCCAGAACAGTATGGATCTGAAGCTTGCCCGGCTCACTGCTGTCGTAGAAATAGAAGGGGGAGAGGATCCTGCAAACCTCGGCCTTGAACTCAGCTGTCCCAGGGCTGGGCTGAAACATGTATCAAGGTCTGTGATTGTCAAGCCTGGTATTCATGAGTTCAGCCTTAATTTTGACATTGAGAAGCCCCTTTTATGGTGGCCGAACGGATCCGGGAAAGCAGAACTTTATGAGATGAAAGCAGCATTGCGCCCCCAGAATGGCCCTTCGGTTGATTCTTTGATCCAGTCTATAGGTATCAGAACTATTGAGCTGGTAAATAAAGCAGATTCAAGCGGCCATTCTTTTTATTTTAAGGTAAACGGTGTTTCTCTTTTTATGAAGGGGGCCAGTATTCAGCCTCAGGAGCTGGTTATGACGAATTCGGGTACAGTAAAATCTGACCAGATCATTCAGTTGGCTGTAGAATCAAATATGAACATGCTGCGCATAAGTGGTGACGGAGAATATGGCACAGATTATTTGTATAATCTGGCCGACCGCAGGGGAATACTTATCTGGCAGGATTTTATGTTCAGCGGGCGAATGTATCCGGCAGATTCATCCATGGTCAGGATCATCAGAAAGGAAACTGCCTTTACGGTCAGAAGGCTGAGGAATCATCCGAGCCTTGCACTCTGGTGTGGGAATAATGAGATAGACCAGCACTGGCATAAAGGAAGCTGGGAGCAGGTCTATAAATTTTCAGGAGCTGATTCGCTTCAGATAAATAAAGATTATAGAACCATTTTTCAGAATATACTGCCTGCCGGGATCCGCAGGTATGATGCCGGGCGCATCTATATTTCCAGTTCAGGGCTTTTCAATGCCTCACTCAGGACTGCCCTTGGAAACGGAGATTTCCATGAAACAGAGGTCTGGAACAAAGAAGAGCCTGTAGAGGAATATACCAACCGGGTCGGACGGTTTATGTCGGCCTTTGGATTTAAGTCTTTCCCTGCACTAAGAACCATGCAGACCTATAAGATCGGAATGGATGTTCAGGTTGATTCCAGTAAATCAGGTCCGCTCAATGACCAGGTCAGCGCCAACAGCCATATGCTCCATTATCTTGAATCAGCCTATAAACTGCCCCAGAATTCATTTACTTTCTGGTATGAAAGCCAGCTTCAGCAGGGGGAAGCTGTAAAGGCCGCTATTGAGGCCCAGCGCAGAGCCCGCAATTATTGCATGGGCAGTTTGTACTGGCATCTGAATGAGTACTGGCCGGGAACCTCTTTTTCTGCCATTGATTATGCAGGGCGAAATAAAGCCATGTACTATTTTGCAAAAACCGCCTTCAAGCCCATACTGGTGAGCCCTGTTGAAAAAGATGGAAAACTGCAGGTCTATATAGTCTCTGATCAGCTGCGCGAGCTTAATGCGCTTCTGAAGATCCAGTTCCTGACCATTGAGGGTGATGTAGTAATGGAAAAGAAAATGAATGTGCTGGTATACCCGAATTCAAGTCATATCTATTATACAGCCTTTAAGAACTCTATTCTTAAAGGACTCGACAATACTACTGTGATCATGAAAACCAGCCTTGAAAAGGAAGGTCAGGTGGTTGCTGATAATATCCTTTATTTTGCTCCTGTAAAAAACCTGCCTCTTGAAATACCGGAAGTAAGTTACCAGGTTCAAAAGGCAGGCAGGTATTACTGGCTTACCATCAAATCATACAGGCTGGCAAAAAATATTTATCTGGATACAAAAGGCGCTGAATGTGTATTTTCAGATAATTTTTTTGACCTGCTTCCCGGTGAGTCCCGGATTGTGCTTGTAAAGACGCTTAAAGTGGTACCTGATCTTAAAAAGATTCTTACGATTGAAACACTGAACTCCATGGCAGAGCCATGATCCCGGTTCAGTAAACTTCCAGAATATTTGGCTTGTAAGTATCGGTCCTGACAGTTGCCCTGAGTTCATGGAGCATGTTGTACAGGCCAAAGTTCGTTCTGTTTATATAAATAAAGTGCTTGACCCCCCGGGCCTTTCTGAATTCAGGCATCCGGGTGATTTTTTCACCGTAGCTATACAGGCTTTCAAAAAAGGCATCCTGGCTGAAGTCAAAGGTACCTGTCATATAGGGCTTACCAAATAAACAGATCATCTCCTTATAGATCCTGTAAAAGAATTCCTGCTGCTGAGCATCATCATCCGGCAAAATCATTTCAAGTAGTCTGAAGGCTTTGATCGTTTCTTCCTTATTGTCCATCATATTGGTCGAAATGGCAGAGAAGAAAGGATAGTAAAAATCTTCAGGCATTTCTTTAATGCAACCGAAATCGATACATCCGAGTTTACCTTCAGGTGTGATCAGAAAGTTTCCAGGATGGGGGTCGGCATGCACCGCCCTCAGCTCATGCTGCTGGAAATTATAAAAGTCCCAGAGTGCCTGGCCAATCTGGTTACGCATTTCCTGTGAAGGATTGGTCATGAGGAATTCTTTAAGGTGCTGCCCTTCGATCCAGCTCATGGTGATGACACGTCTTCCCGAGAGTTCAGGGAAATATTCAGGAAATACTACATTCTCAAGATGGACGCAGGCCGCAGAAAATTCAATGGACCGGCGAACCTCAAGTTCATAGTCTGTTTCTTCGAGGAGGCGATCTTCCACTTCGCGCATATAAATATCAAGCTCCTTTTCACTCATTCCCAGAAGGCGGAAAGCAAAGGGCTTTACCAGCTTGAGGTCTGAAGAAATAGAGTCACCAACCCCCGGATACTGGATCTTGACGGCAAGCTTGCGTCCGTTCAGTTCTGCCCTGTGAACCTGGCCAATGGAGGCTGCGTTGTTCGATTTGAGCTCGAATCTATCGTAGATCTGCTCCGGAGATTTCCCGAAAAGCTTTTTGAAAGTCTGCACGATCAGGGGTCCTGACAAGGGTGGTGCATTGTACTGAGAAAGAGAAAACTTATCTGAGTATGCCTTTGGAAGCAGGTTTTTATCCATACTGAGCATCTGGGCTACCTTCAGGGCACTTCCCTTTAATTCACTCAGTGAATTATAAATATCGGCTGCATTGTCTTCATTAAGTTCTTCATTGCTGAGCTCAGGATTAAAGAGCTTTTTCGAGTAATGCTTTATATAATTACCGCCAATCTTAAACCCTGTACTGACAAACTTTGCGGAACGCTGTACTTTGGTAATAGGAATGCTGGTCTGTTCTTTCTGCTGATCGCTCATAAATATTAAAACGCGGTATATGATTTCTGAATTGATTCCTGGTCTCTACCGGAACCTTTCCTTTGTATTTCCATTCTGGGCCAGAAATTTCCCATATTCAAACAGCGCATCAATGGGTGAGCGCTGGAAAAGATCAAAGGTCACATTTACTCCTTTTTCGATAGCCTCATCACATTTTTCAAAACCTGCGGAGGTATCGTTTATCCAGAAGTTCAGTACAAAAATGAACTGGATCCAGAGTGCATCTTTGTAGCGGTCTGCAAAGAACCTGCGGTCGGCAAGCTCACCGCTTTCAATGCCATCCTGAATGATCTCGATACTGAACTCATTAAATGCATGTTTAAAACCTTCAAGTATGGAAGGCTTGCTGAAACTGCGGCCAGCTTTTCTGGATGAATAGGTGATGAAACTTCTTTTGCTTTTGGCAAGCTCAAAAAAACTGTAAAAGAAAGAAAGTGCTTTTTCTCTTGAGGAATACTGAGCCCAGACTTCCTGGATCTTTATTTCATTAATGGCTTTTAAAGCCATCTCTGTCCAGACTTTCTTTTCTATGGAATTGAAGGAGCCAAAAAGGGTGTAAAACTCTTCTTCAGCCATTTCATTCTGTTTTGCAAACAGGTACACAGAGGCAGGCTGTTCTCCATGGGTTAACACAAAATCAAGATAGGAATTCTGTATAGATTCTTGAGTAGCCATCGTAGTAGGGTAGTTAATGCTTTAGTAACGTTTTAAGGATTGAAATGTTCATCCCCGGGCATATGATATTTATAAAGGCTGAGGATATGGAGACCTGCCTGGAATGGAATATGAAGGAATTTTAAAGATCATACTGGACAATTAAAACGATTAAAACCGGAGAAAATTTGAATAAAATGTTAGATCTGGAATAAAAAACCTGATTTTGTTAATTTATAGCTATATAATTAAATTAAAAATCAAAAATATTAATAAAAAATAGAAAATTATTGCATTTAATTAAATAATCACCCATTTTTATAATAACAAAATAAAGTGATTGGTGATTGAGTTTAACTAAACAGGAAGCTATGGAGTTAATTCTTACTAAAAACAGCTTTTTTAAATTTTTCCGGCAGATTACGCGGGAGAAATGGGTATTGGGAGGTACTTTTCTTGCCGGAAAGATGATCGGTCTTTTCATTGTGCTGGCGGCCAT
>JAYWCR010000027.1:0-10304 GCA_043780395.1 Sphingobacteriales bacterium | reverse complement strand
AAAAATCCCCAGGCCTTTCGGACCCAGGGATTTCTCAAAAACTATATAAAGAACTAATCTTATTTTTTAGTGTCTTTAACATCTTCGTAATCAACATCTGTTACGTCTTTATCAGGTGCCTGCTCGGCAGAACCTTCAGCCGAAGCCTCAGGAGCAGCGCCAGGTGTTGCACCAGACTTATACATTTCTTCAGAAGCAGCAGCCCATGCAGTGTTCAGCTCGGCAGTATACTTTTCGATAAATGAAAGATGTTTGGATGCATGTGCATCTCTCAGGTTATTCAATGCTGATTCGATCGGAGCCTTCAACTTGTCAGAAACCTTATCACCATATTCTTTCAACTGCTTTTCAGTAGAAAAAATAAGTGCATCAGCACCGTTCAATGCATCAACTTCGTCTTTGGCAGCTTTGTCAGCATCGGCATTCTGCTCAGCTTCATCCTTCATTTTCTTGATCTCAGCTTCAGTTAATCCTGAACTTGCCTCAATACGGATTTTCTGCTCTTTGCCTGTGGCTTTGTCTTTTGCACTTACATGCAGAATACCATTCACATCAATATCAAAAGTTACTTCGATCTGAGGAATACCACGTGATGCTGGTGGAATACCATCCAAATGGAAACGACCGATGGTACGGTTCTGATTTGCCATAGGGCGTTCTCCCTGCAGAATATGAATCTCAACCGATGGCTGGTTATCAGAAGCTGTAGAGAAAGTTTCAGACTTACGTGTAGGAATTGTTGTGTTAGACTCAATAAGCTTGGTCATGACGCTTCCCATAGTTTCAATACCCAATGATAAAGGAGTAACGTCTAATAAAAGAACGTCTTTCACTTCACCTGTCAGTACACCACCCTGAATTGCAGCACCAATAGCTACAACCTCATCCGGGTTTACACCCTTTGAAGGAGATTTACCAAAAAATGCTTCAACAGCTTTCTGAATAGCAGGAATACGGGTTGATCCACCAACAAGAATAATCTCATCAATATCACCAACAGTAAGACCGGCATTCTTTAAAGCACTTCTGCAAGGCTCAATAGTTCTCTTAACCAATGGGTCAATTAACTGCTCGAATTTTGCAAGGGTTAACGTACGTACCAAGTGCTTCGGCATTCCGTCAACTGCAGTAATGTATGGAAGGTTTAACTCTGTCTGGTTCGTGCTTGAAAGCTCAATTTTTGCTTTTTCAGCTGATTCTTTCAGTCGTTGTAAAGCCATTGGATCTTTACGCAGGTTGATTCCTTCATCTTTCTGGAATTCATCTGCCATCCAGTCAATCAGGATCTGGTCAAAATCATCACCACCTAAGTGAGTATCGCCGTCTGTTGATTTTACTTCAAAGACACCACCACCCAGTTCAAGAACTGAAACGTCATGAGTTCCACCACCGCAGTCAAAAACTACGATCTTTTCATCCTTACCTTTTTTGTCAAGACCATAAGCAAGGGCTGCTGCTGTTGGCTCATTGATGATTCTCTTTACCGTAAGGCCCGCAATTTCACCTGCTTCTTTGGTTGCCTGGCGCTGTGCATCATTGAAATAAGCAGGAACAGTAATCACTGCATCTGTTACATCATGACCAAGAAAATCTTCTGCAGTCTTCTTCATTTTCTGAAGAATGATCGCTGAAATTTCCTGTGGAGTATATTTACGGTCACCAATTTCTACACGGGGTGTATTGTTGTCACCCTTTACTACTTTGTAAGGAACACGCTCAATTTCCTTCTTGTCTTCATCATAGGTATTGCCCATGAAGCGTTTAATGGAGTAAATAGTACGGGTTGGATTGGTAATTGCCTGTCTTTTAGCAGGATCACCTACCTTACGTTCTCCATTATCAACAAAAGCAACGATGGAAGGAGTTGTTCTTTTTCCTTCGCTGTTTGCAATCACTACCGGTTCGTTGCCTTCCATTACAGCAACACATGAATTGGTAGTTCCTAAATCTATCCCTATTATTTTTGACATAATTAAAATTTCCTTTCTCTTAAACTTTCATCTCTAGTAACAAGCAATATGCCAAACTGATTATTGGCGCATATTCTGCCAATTAGTCACATTAACATAGCTGTTCAAAAAAAAAGCCGGTATAACCCGGCTTTTTACTGATAGACAATTCTATCTTATTTAACTTCTTCTGATCCTTCATTCTCAGCACCTTCTGCCGGTTTATCGGCATGAGGAGTTGATTCTGAAGGGGTTTCAGTTGTATTTCCTTCAGCTGCTGCTTCAGTATGTGGAGTAGCTCCGGTTGAAACATCTTCATGTTTCACATCAACTGCAGCGCCAGGAGTTACAGTACCTTTGACAGTACTTCTTCCACGACGGGTAGTCTTTGCTTTCTTCACTTCACCTTTAGGATTGTAGATCTCATTATAATCTACCAATTCAATAAAGCACATTTCTGCTGCATCTCCAAAACGGGTACCGGTCTTGATGATCCGGGTATAACCGCCATTACGTTCAGCTATCTTAGTTGCCACTTCACGGAACAGTACAGTGACTGAATCCTTATCCTGCAGGTAACTGAACACAATACGACGATTGTGGGTTGTGTCTGTTTTGGATTTTGTTAAAAGTGGTTCAACATAGAGGCGCAAGGCTTTTGCTTTGGCAACTGTTGTATTAACTCTTTTGTGCATGATCAGCGAGGAAGCCATGTTCGAGAGCATCGCTGCGCGATGGCTGTCTGTTCTTCCAAGGTGATTAAATTTCTTACCGTGTCTCATAATCTATTCCTTCTTAAGACGCTCAATCTTCGTCTAACTTGTATTTAGAAAGGTTCATCCCGAAGGTCAGACCCTTTGATTTCACCAAATCCTGAATTTCTGTCAGCGATTTCTTGCCGAAGTTCCTGAATTTAAGCATGTCAGCAACATCATAGGTAACAAGATCTGCCAGGGTACGTATATCTGCTGCTTTCAGGCAGTTTAATGCACGTACAGACAGGTCCATATCTACCAGTTCAGTTTTAAGGATCTTGCGCATATGCAAGATCTCCTCATCCACTTCGCTGCTTACTTCCTTGGTTTGCGTTTCAAGCATGATCCGGTCATCTGAAAACAACATAAAGTGATGAATCAGAATTTTCGCTGCTTCCTTTAAGGCTTCTTCAGGATGAATGGAACCATCCGTTTGAATATCTAGTACCAGTTTCTCATAATCAGTTTTTTGTTCAACACGATAATTTTCTATCGTATACTTCACATTTTTGATCGGAGTAAAGATGGAGTCAATTGGAATCAATCCAAGTGGCGCATCTACCGGCTTATTTTCCTCTGCAGGAATATATCCTCTGCCCTTATTTACACTGAGTTCCATTTCCAGAACTGTTTCAGCATTAATATGACAGATCAGCAGGTCTGGATTCAGCACTGTAAAGTTGCTTGAAAACTTTCCGATATCACCTGCAGTGATCATGGTCTGATTTGTGATCACAACAAAAATCTTTTCTGCATCTGAACCTTCGTCGTTCCGTTTGAAACGAACCTGCTTCAGATTTAAAATGATCTCGGTAACATCCTCAACCACACCTTTAATGGTAGAGAACTCATGAGATACACCAGAAATCTTCAGGGTCGTAATTGCAAATCCTTCCAGGGAAGAGAGAAGTATACGACGCAGTGAATTTCCAATGGTAACCCCAAAACCCGGTTCTAAAGGCCTGAATTCAAAAAGACCATTAAAATCGTTGGCCTTCTGCATGATAACCTTATCGGGTTTTTGAAACGCTAATATTGCCATGTATGTAAGTTTAACGTTTGAATTATTATTTAGAATACAGCTCGACGATCAGTTGTTCCTTAATGTTCTCAGGTATCTGATCACGCTCAGGGTAGGAAAGAAATTTTCCTGAATAGCTGGTTCTGTCCCATTCAAGCCAGTTATACTTCGCTACACGTGATGCTGCAATAGCAACTTCAACTGCTTCAAGCGATTTAGATTTTTCTCTGACTTCGATCACGTCACCAGCTTTCAATGTATAGGAAGGAATATTTACAATATCTCCGTTTACAAGAATATGCTTATGACCTACAAGTTGCCTTGCAGCTGCACGTGTAGTAGCAATTCCAAGACGATAAACTGTATTATCAAGTCTGGCTTCCAGAAATTTAAGAAGGTTCTCTCCTGTAATCCCCGCCTTACTGCTTGCTTTTTTGAAAAGGTTCGAAAACTGTTTCTCAAGCAGGCCATAGGTATATTTTACCTTTTGTTTTTCCTGAAGCTGTACAGAATACTCACTTTGCTTTCCTCTCTTTTTGGATTGCCCGTGCATTCCAGGAGGGTAATTCTTTTTTTCTAACGCCTTGTCAGGACCGAAGATCGGTTCTCTGAATTTACGGGCGATTCTTGATTTGGGGCCTGTATATCTTGCCATAGTATTGATTTAAAGTATCAGTCACCGGGGTTACTGAATCTTAGCTTTAAAAAGTAATTAATTAAACTCTTCTTCTCTTTGGAGGCCTGCAACCGTTATGGGGCAGTGGGGTGATGTCTCTGATCGAGGAAATCTCAATGCCTGAATTCTGTAAAGTACGCATAGCGCTTTCTCTTCCTGAACCAGGTCCTTTCACAAAAACTTCTACTTTACGCAGACCAAGATCATAAGCAGCCTTTCCGCATTCGGAAGCAGCTTGTGTGGCAGCATAGGGAGTGTTCTTTTTGGATCCCTTAAAGCCCATTTTTCCGGCAGACGCCCATGAAATCAGCTGACCCTGGTTGTTGGTTAACGAAATAATGATATTATTAAAGGTGGCACTTATATGAGCCTGACCAATAGACTCCACAACGACTACGCGTTTCTTGGTGACCTTTTTTGTTGTTTTTCCCATGTTATGCTTTATTTAGTCACCTTCTTCTTACCGGCAACCGTCTTACGTTTACCTTTACGGGTTCTGGAATTGTTCTTGGTTCTCTGGCCACGTACAGGAAGTCCTTTACGATGACGTTGTCCACGGTAACATCCGATGTCCATCAGACGTTTGATGTTCAACTGAACTTCGGAGCGCAACGCGCCTTCAACCTTGATCTTCTCAGTGATGATATTACGGATAGCCGTTTGCTCATCATCCGTCCATTCCTGGACTTTCGTATCAAAGCTGATACCCGCTTCCTTCAGGATGCCCTGAGCAGTGGTTCTTCCAACTCCAAAAATGTAGGTCAGGCCAATCTCGCCCCTTTTATTTTTAGGTAAATCAATACCAGCTATTCTTGCCATATGCTATTTAATATTATCCCTGACGCTGTTTGTACTTAGGATTCTTCTTATTGATTACATAAAGTTTCCCTTTACGGCGGATGATTTTGCAATCAACACTTCTTTTTTTAATGGAGGCTTTTACTTTCATTCTATTAGCATTAAATTATGCTTAAAATTTATTTGTACCGGTAGGTTATCCTGCCTTTTGTAAGGTCGTATGGCGACATTTCGAGTTTTACTTTGTCACCTGGTAAGATCTTGATATAGTGCATTCTCATTTTTCCTGAAATATGCGCTATGATCTCATGTCCGTTCTCAAGTTCAACCCTGAACATCGCATTTGATAATGCTTCTTTGATAATACCATCCTGCTCTATAGAGCCTTGTTTTGCCATGTATTCTAAATTAACCGGCTATATGCAAAGCCTCTTCTATAAACTTAAAAGTGGTAAGCACATCTGGCTTGCCTTTTTTTACAGCCAGAGTATGTTCAAAATGTGCTGAATGCTTTCCGTCTGCTGTAACTACTGTCCAGCCATCCTTAAGCCATTTAACACCTGCTTTGCCCAGGTTGATCATAGGTTCGATGGCGATCACCAGATTTTCTTCGATCTTGATGCCCTGCCCTCTTTTCCCATAATTTGGAACCTCAGGTTTTTCCCAGACTGCTTTTCCTACACCATGGCCTACTAGCTCCCGAACTACACCAAAGCCATTTGCTTCAGCATATTCCTGAACTGCATATCCGATATCACCTAAGCGATTACCGGCAACAGCCATTTCTACTCCCCTTCTCAGTGCTTCTTTTGTAACCGCCAGAAGCTTTTCCAATTCAGGTGTAATTACGCCGCAGGCAAATGTATAAGCTCCATCACCATAGAAACCGTTCATTTCTACCCCACAATCCAGTGATACAAGATCACCTTCTTTAAACGGGTTACGATTCTTGAACGGAATCCCATGTACCACTGCTTCATTTACTGAAATGCAAAGAGAACTTGGAAATCCATGATGCCCCTTAAAAGCGGGTGAACCATTATGATCACGTATATATTCTTCTGCAATGCGGTCAATTTCTTCGGGTATTGCACCTGGAACTACCAGCTTGCCAACCTCTGCGAGTGTCATGGAAACAAGTATTGAACTTGCCCGTATCTGCTCTATCTCTTCGATAGTTTTTAAATCTATCATATTTTTTTTAAACTGTGGTTGTTGTTGCTCCCACAGATGTTCTTCCCTGTATTCTTCCTGTCTTCATCAGCCCGTCATAATGACGCATCAATAAATGACTTTCTATCTGCTGTAAGGTATCAAGTACCACACCTACTGCGATCAGCAAAGAAGTTCCTCCGAAAAAATGGGCAAAGGAGCTGCTTACACCAAGCATGTTGGCAAAGGAAGGGATGATTGCTATAAGCGCAAGAAAAACAGAGCCTGGAAAAGTAATTAAACTCATTACCCTGTCAAGAAACATAGAGGTCTCTTTACCGGGTTTAACACCGGGAATGAATCCATTATTACGTTTCATATCGTCGGCCATCTGATTTACATTGACCGTAATGGCCGTATAAAAGAAGGTAAACAGGATGATCAGTAAACCAAAGGTCAGGTTGTAGGGCCATGAATTATAGTCACGGAATGCCATCAGAAAACCATTATTGGCAGCACCCGGTAATAGGGAACCAACGGTCGACGGAATGAACATCAATGCCTGGGCAAAGATGATCGGCATAACACCTGCTGCATTGATCTTAAGAGGAAGGTATTGTCTTACTCCGCCGATCTGTTTATTTCCAACTATTCGTTTTGCATATTGAACAGGAACCCTGCGGGTACCCTGGATGATCATGATGGTAAACATAATGATGAACACCAGCACAACGATTTCAATAATGAAGGGAATCATACCCCCATTACCTGTAGCTCGGCTCAGAAACTCTGCTGCCATAGCTGAAGGTAACTGGGCAATTATACCGACCATAATGATCAGGGAGATTCCATTTCCTATTCCCTTGTCAGTGATCTTTTCTCCAAGCCACATGACGAATAATGTACCTGCTGAAAGAACAACCATAGAGGCAACGGTGAACAGACCTACACTGATACCCGGAAGAATCGTTCCGGTAGGGATGATCTGGGTCTTCACAAAAGCTACTGCCTGAAGTGCAGTGATAACGATCGTTAAGTAACGGGTGATCTGGTTGATCTTCTTTGTTCCGCTTTCACCTGATTTCTGCAGCTTCTGGAAAGAAGGCAACACGATACCAAGCAACTGTACAACTATACTTGCCGAAATATAAGGCATTACACCCAGGGCAAATACAGAACCGCGACCAAAGGAGCCTCCTGCAAACATATTTAACAAACCCAGTATACCATTCTGACCTTTATGCTGGGCCAGAAATCTTAGGGGATCAATACCGGGTAAAACAACGAACGAGCCCAGACGATAGATTGCAAGGTACATCAGCGTATTAAGCAGTCTTGTACGCAGATCGTCGATCTTCCAGATATTTACCAATGTGGCGATGAATTTTTTCATCCTTATAATTTATTCGTGTCTTGTTAAATCTTCATAGAAAAAGACTGAGTGGTTACACTCAGACTGCTTCTACTACTGCCTTTTTATGTTCGATCTTCACACCCTTACCACCTTTTTCTTCAATTAACTGAAGAGCTTTCGATGAAAAAGCATGTGCATGAATTTCAATGGTTGCCTGGAGTTCTCCACGTCCAAGGATCTTAACACGGTCAGACTTTGAAACCAGTCCATGAGCTTTCATGGTGTCAAAATCAAAATTGCTGATATTAAATTTTTCAGCAAGAGCCTGGATGATATCAAGGTTTACACCTACATATTCAACTCTGTTAAAATTCTTGAAACCGAATTTTGGTACTCTTCTCTGCAAAGGCATCTGCCCTCCTTCAAAGCCAATTTTCCTGGAGGTTCCTGAACGGGAGCCAGCTCCTTTATGTCCACGGGTGGATGTACCACCGCGTCCTGAGCCTTGTCCGCGACCGATCCGTTTATTATTTCTAACCGAACCTACCGCTGGTTTAAGATTACTTAAGTCCATATCTTATTTATTTATACCCTTCCGGAGAAAGGTATTATATATTTTCAACTTTAATTAAATGGCTTACGCTCTCGACCATTCCAAGAATCGGCGCGTTTACTTCTTTTTCAACGCTATGATTAACTTTTCTTAGTCCAAGTGCAACCATGGTTCTTTTCTGACGCTCGCTGCGGTCAATCACAGACTTGATCTGGGTAATTTTAATTCTGGCCATTGTTTAACCCTTGAAGACTTTATTAATGGATATTCCTCTATGCTGGGCAACAGTCGCCGCATCACGCATAAGCGTCAATGCATGAACCGTAGCCTTTACCACGTTATGTGGGTTTGAGGAGCCTTTTGACTTTGCAAGAACGTCTGTAATTCCAGCGCTCTCCAGTACTGCACGCATAGCACCACCGGCAATTACACCTGTACCATGAGCAGCTGGCTTAAGGAATACGAATCCTCCGCTGAATTTACCGATCTGCTCATGTGGAATAGTTCCACCGTGAACAGGAACTTTGAAAAGAGACTTCTTGGCATCATCAATTCCCTTGGCTATTGCCTCAGTAACCTCTTTTGCTTTTCCAAGTCCGTAACCAACGACTCCGTTCTCATCTCCTACAACCACAATGGCTGAGAAGCTGAAGGTACGGCCTCCCTTAGTAACCTTTGCAACGCGTTGTATGCTAACCAGGCGATCTTTAAGTTCGATTTCGCTTGATTTAACTCTTTTTATGTTTGATGCTGACATGTTCTTGCTTAAAAAATTAAACCTGCTTCTCTTGCACCTTCAGCCAGGGATTTGATCCGGCCATGGTACAGGTATCCGTTACGGTCAAAGACAACTTCAGTAATACCTGAAGCAATTGCTTTTTCACCAAGGATCTTTCCTAATTCCTTAGACTGATCTACCTTAGGACCTTTTTCTTTCAGTTCCTTCAGAGAAGAAGCTGACACAAGAGTAACGCCAGCAATATCATCAATTACCTGTGCATAAATTCCCTTGTTACTTCTGTAAACAGAAAGACGTGGGCGTTCAGCTGTACCAGAAATTCGTTTCCTAATTCCTCTCTTAATCCGCAGCCTTCTCGACAATTTAGTTTTTGCCATATCAATTATTTTTTAGAAGCCGATTTACCAGCTTTTCTTCTCAACACTTCACCAACAAATTTAATACCCTTACCCTTATATGGCTCAGGAGCTCTTAACGAGCGTATTTTCGCAGCAATCTGACCTAAGAGCTGCTTGTCAATACTTTCAAGAATGATCGTAGGATTCTTTCCTTTATCATTGGTCGTGGAGACCTTTACTTCCTGAGGTATCTGGAACACATAATGGTGAGAATAACCAAGCACCAGATCAAGGGTCTGTCCCTGATTCGATGCACGGTAACCTACACCTACTAGCTCCTGCTCACTCTTATAACCTGTAGTTACGCCAATGATCATATTATTGATCAGGGAGCGGTACAGACCATGCAATGCCTTATGACGTTTCTGCTCAGATGGGCGGCGAACGTAAAGAATTCCTTCTTCCATCGACACTTCCATATCAGGATCAACCTGCTGGCTTAACGTTCCTTTCGGACCGTTCACTGAAACGAGGTTATTAGTTGCTATCTCTACAGTAACACCGGAGGGCACGGTAATTGGGGCTTTTCCTATTCTTGACATACCTGGATCCTCCGATTAATAAACGTAACAAATAACTTCACCACCCAGGTTTTCTGTGCGGGCTTCTTTATCAGTCATAATGCCTTTAGAAGTAGACATTACAGCTATACCAAGACCGTTCAGAACTCTTGGAAGGTTCTCAACAGGTACATACCGGCGCAGACCAGGTGAACTGATACGCTCAAGTTTACGGATCGCCGAAACTTTGGATATTGGATGATATTTTAGCGCAATTTTAATTTGTTTTCTGATGACAGTCTCATCAGTTTCAAATTTATAATTGGCAATGTATCCCTTATCAAAAAGAACTTTGGTTATTTCCTTTTTAATATTAGATGCAGGAATTTCGACAATCCTATGATTGGCC
>JAYWCR010000026.1:0-3287 GCA_043780395.1 Sphingobacteriales bacterium | reverse complement strand
TGAATACCTATTTTAAGCTCTGTTTCATTTAATGCTGAATGATAGGCACCCTCTATGAACGGATGCTTCAGAGAACCACATAGAAAGCAGGGCTGGTCTGGTTGAAGTGCGCCCCGGGCTTCTTCATACGACTGGATTCGCTGCTCTGCTCCAAGTTTGGCATTCAGATCATTTAAATGGCCCTGTAAGGCTTCTTTTTCGCTGACAAGGGATAAATTTTCATGTGAATGGTGCTTGATTGACTCTTGCTGCCCAGCGATGAGCCTATTCATAGTTTCCCCTGTCTCCAGTAATTTTAAATAACCGACAGACAGCCGGTTTGCTTCTTCGCAATTGCGGATAAGCCCGGGCAGTGATTTAGCCTGGTCATTCAGCTCCCCAGCACTGTTCTGTTGAAGCAGGGCATGCTGTTTACTGGTATGGGCGTTTAATTTCTGATTCTCATCCGCAGCTGCTTTTTCAAAGGCCTGAATTTTTGACGTATTTTCTGCCCCTGCGGTTTTCTGTCCGGCTTCAAGCTGAAGTACTTTTTCCTGCTCTGCACCCGATACCAGAAGATCCTGACTCAGACCCTGAAGATCTTCCATGGCCCGTGATACTAAAGGAAGCTGTTTTTCAAGGTCTTTATCGGCCAGATTCAGCTGCATCCAGCTTTCCAGTTCATTTAATTCCTGCGCCAGAGCCTGCTCGCTGACGATGGTCCTTTGTTGTTTTTCCAGCTGAACCTGCAGTTGCTGGTCTGCTGCAAGAAGCTGCTGTTGTTCTTTTTCTGTTACTTCTTTCAGGTAGGCTATGCGCGTATCAAGCTGGCTGGTCTGATCGAGTATAGGTTCTGCCAGCCGATATGCATCTTCAGCGTTCCTGGTGTTCAGTATGGCTTTATCCAGGGCTTGTTTTGCTATCTCTGCCTGACTCAGATAAAGTGGCAGTTTTTCCGCAAGCTTGTCAGCATCTCTCCGGAGTTTGTCTGCATGTTCTTTTTTTGTTTGCAGCACAGCCAGTTCAGTTTGAAAAGCAGAGGCCTGGATATGCTGCCGGAGGCGCATGAAATCTTCTTTGTTCAGCTCCTCAACCCCGAGCTCCTCTGCCAGGTCGTAGACAATCTTCTTCTCCCTTTCCTCTATCTTGTCAAGATTCTGAAGCCATTGGATCTTTTCGTTAAGTACTGTCTGGACTCTTTTAAGATCAAGTTCAAGAGCCGACTGGTCAGCTAGTTGCAAGTTTAATTCAACCTTTTTTTCTTCAGGCAGAACAGTTGTGCCGTTCAGTTGAGCCTTGCAGGTTTCCAGGGCTGACTGTTCCTTCTTCTTTCGGGTATATACATACCTGGAGATCTCCGAATAGATGCCAGTTCCTGTGATCTTTTCCAGCAGTTCTGAGCGCTCACTGTCCGTTGCTTTCAGAAAGCGGGTGAAATCACCCTGGGAAAGGATCACCGAGCGCAGAAACTGGTCATAGTCAAGGCCACAGACCTCTACAATAGCCGTCTTTATCAGCGTGGCTGTATGACCTCCGAGAGCAGTTTCTGCCTGTAGCGCTGCATTCAGTTCATAGAATTCCATTTTATCACCGGAGAGGGTACCTGTCGCCTTTTTAAAACTTCTTTTCTTGGACCATTTAGCCCTGTATTGCCTGCCCTGTACCTCAAATTCTACTTCTGAATAAGATTCTGAAGTATTGCGTGACATCATTTCCTCCACATTCTTATCATGGCGGTGAACCTTGCCGTATAAAGCAACAGTGATAGCATCCAGGATCGTTGTTTTACCCGATCCTGTAGGGCCGGTGATCGCAAATAAACCGCTATCCGTGAATGGAGGCTGATCAAAACGGATCGTATGTTCGCCTTTCAAGGAATTCAGGTTTAAAAAATGTACGCTCAGTATCTTCAATTTTTTTCCTCCTGTTTCATAAGCTCCATTACCTCGTCAAAACTTGCTACAAGATCTGTATAGTCTGCATCCTTAAATTCTGACTGGCATCTTTTGATGAATACTTCCTTTGGTTCAAGATCATTCAGCGACATGGCCACAGGTGCCAGCTGGTCCATGCCCTGGTTAACACGGGTTTTGAGCTGGCGGGTAAAAAATCTTTCAATAAACTTTTTACCGTCCATAAGGGCTGCAAGCTGGTCTTCAAGGTCTGTAATGCCTGATTCTACTTCTACCCTCAGTTCCACCCAGGCAGGGTAGGCTGAGAGGGGGTCTTCGAGCCGGGATATTTTCTTCAGCACCGTATCCAGATCCCCTTTTATGCGGATAAGCTTGCGGTAGCAGGGTACTTCATGGGAAACCAGACCGATAAGTCCGGCATCGGAAAGCTCCAAAATCAATACCTGCTTTCGGTCTTCATTTTCTGAGAAGCTTAAAGGGATCGGTGAACCTGAATAGCGGATATGCTCCATTTTATTGACTACCTGCGGCTTATGAATATGGCCCAGGGCTACATAATCAAATTCTTTGGGGAACTGATCTCCGTGCACCTGGCCAAGGTTGCCCATATGGATCTCTTTCTCACTTTCCGAAGTGCTCGAGCCTGCTGCAAACAGATGGCCGGTACTGATCACCGGAATGCCTGCCTGCTTATAGGGCAGTATATGTGCTACGAATTTATGGTAATGATCATGGATCCCCTGTTTGATCCTTGACTCACGCTCATCAGCCATTTCACCGGCTACACTCAGCTTTATATCCTTGTCGCGCAGAAAAGGAACGGCACATATAACAAGTTCAGTTTTTCCGGTCTTCCCCCTGATCTCAATGATCTGGTCTGTAAAGATGTCCGGAACCCCCCCGATGACATGCACATTGAAAAACTTAAGCAGGTCTTTAGGTGCATTCAGCGTACTTATAGAATCATGATTGCCCCCGATCACAACCACATCATTGCAGCAGGTTGCCTTCAACTGCCCGAGGAATTTATAGTAAAGTGCAAGGGCTGTATTGGAAGGGCTGCCGGTATCGAAAATGTCTCCGGCAATGACCAGTACATCTATAGACTCTGTTTCAAGCTTTATGATCAGCCAGTCAAGAAAATCACGGTGTTCGTCTGTGCGTTCCGAGTTTTCAAGCTTTTTTCCGAGATGCCAGTCGGCAGTATGCAGGAGTCTCATATGTTCAAAGATTAGGGGGAAGACATTCGTTGATCAGACCTTGCGAATTTGAGAATTTTTACCTGAAAAATCTTTTTTTTTAAAGGGGGGGCTCCATTCTCAGCGGCCAGCCGGGTGAACATCACAGTGCATGATAGCTGATAAAATCAGCCTGTTTATATTGGTGTAGCCAAGA